>JAGSPS010000197.1 GCA_018262315.1 Deltaproteobacteria bacterium
GCCCGGCGCGGAACGTGAAGAGCGCGATCAGGTCGACAGAGGTGGGCGCGAAGCCGCCGAAGAGCTGGCCGCGCGGATTGCACAGGCGCGCCGGCATCGGGACCTCGAGGCGCAGGAAACCGCTGCGCTCTTCGAGCAGCCGCCAGAGCGGCGCGTCGAGGAAATCACCCGCCATGTGGCCGGGCCCGATCAACTGGCCGGGCGCGGGGTGACGCCACGGCGCATCCTGCACGATCGACGCTTCGCCGTCGTCCTTCCGGGTCATACACGCTCCGCGAGCGCGAGCGCGCTGCGCCGCGCGAGCGCCATGCCGGTGAACATCGGGTTCACCGCGGGTGAGAGCGGGAACACACTGGTGTCGACGACGTAGAGGTTGTCGAGATCGTGCGCCTTCAAGTCCTCGTCCACGACGCCGTGACGCGGATCGCCGTGCATGCGCGCGGTGCCAAAGACGTGGGTCGACGCGCACACCATGTCGCGCGCGCGCGGCGGCCGGCTGCGCAGCGACTCGGCCTCGGCGATCGAGTGCATCTCGTCGGCATGGCTGGCCACGCCCGGTACGATCTTGCGCGCGCCGGCCGCGAAGAAGATCTCCGCCATCACCCACACCGCGTGCGCGAGGATCGCGGCGTCGTCGGGATGGAAGCTCCAGCGCATGCTGGGCTGCAGGCTCTTGCCGCGCTCGCGCACGCGACCGCGCGAGCGATGGCAGCTCGCGATCGCGTCGAATACCGTAGCGAAGCGCAGGTCGAGCAGCTCCTGCTTGAACTGGTGCCCCATGCCGGGCATGCGCACTGCCAGTACGCCAGGCGGCGCCCACAGCGTCTCGAGCTTGAAGCCGTCGCGCAGGAAGTGCAGGCACTGGTAGCCCTGCGTCGCGCCGAAGATCGGGTCGACGGGATCGGGAAACACCCCGAGCACGGAGGTGCCGGGATGGAACTGCAATTGCTCGCCGACCTGCCCCGACGAGTTGGCGAGATTGCCGCTGCGCTGCAAGAGCAGCGGCGACGCCAGCACGCCCGCCGCCAGCACGACGGCCTTCGCCTCGACGCGGAAGCGCGGCCCGGGCGCGCCGCTGAACGGCGCGACGACGCGCCCCGCGACGCCCGTCACGCGGCGCCCGTTCGAGAGCAGTTCCTCGGCGCGCACCGACGTGAGCACGCGCGCGCCGAGCTGGATCGCGGCCGGCACGTAGGAGATGTCCATCGACTGCTTGGCGCGCGCGCGGCAGCCCGTGAAGCACTCGCCGCTGCCGCGACACTCCCTGACGTTGCGCGGGCACGGTTCCGACCCGTAGCCGAGCTGCTTGCAGCCGTCGCGGAAGAGCAGATTGCGGGGACCCTGCACCGCGTCGGGCGTCGGCGCGATCCCGAGGAACGCGGCGATCGCGTCGTAGTGCGGCTCCAGATCCTTGCGGCTGGTGCGCGCGAGGTCGGCTTCGTTCGCCCATTCCTGGAAACGGAAATCGGGGCAGCGGTTGCAGATCGCCGAGTTCACCAGCGACCCGCCGCCCAGCGCGATCGCCTGCATGGTCGGCATCACGGTGCCCATCGTGAAGCGCAGTCCGCCCTCGCGCATGGTGCGCGCCATCGAGAGCGAGCCTTCCAGCTCGAAGTCGGCGGGAGTGAAGGGAGGACCTTCTTCGAGCAACACGACGCGCTTGCCGGCGGCGGCGAGTTCGTACGCCGCGACGGCACCGCACGGGCCCGAACCCACGACGACGACGTCGGCGACTTCGGTGAAATCGCGCTGGTAGTCCGCGAAGACGCGAACCTCGCCGGACCCGGTGCGCGGATCGCTCATGCCGGCGGCGCCTCGAAGCCCGGCTGTAACGGACCGCGCGGGTCGAGCGGCGTGCGCGGCACGGCGCGATCGAGATCGGCGACACCGAATCGGATCGAGCTCTTCGGCTGGCCGATCGGCGGGTATAACAGGTCTGCGGCGACGACGGGCGTCTCGATCGCGAGCGGCGCCAGTCCCATCGCACGCAGCACCGCGGGGCATGCGAAGTAGCCCATCGTGAGCACCGCGCGCAGACCCTGGAACGCCAGTCGACGCGGCAGGAACCTCGAGTGCGCCCAGCCCTCGAGCACCGCCATGCGCTGCACCAGCGACAGCGCGCTGAAACGGCGCCAGCCGTCCCAACCGGGCGCTGGGAAGATCAGCGTCGCGTGTTCGATCAGCACGAAGAGCAGGCGGATCAGCAGGCGGTTGCGCGGCGGCAGCGCGGCCAGATAGCGATCGGCGTGCGCTGGGATCCGGGCCTGCGTGCCCGAGAGTGGAATCACGCCGCCGGGCGGGAAGGCCGCGTCGGCAGCGGCACACACCAGCGCGTACTCGCGCGCCGAGAGCTGGCGGAGCGCCGGGTCGCGAGGCCCGTAACCCGCCGCGAAGCGCAGCACTGCCCAAGCGAGGAGAGCGAGAGCAATCAGTCCCGGCAGCGTCATTGGCGCGCGATCATAACGCCTCGATCGGTGCAGTCTTCCCGCCTCAAGGCGGCCTCGGCGGGGACCGATCTCAATGAGAATGGGCATCGAGGTCCTCCTCGCGACGGCGGCCGCGGTGGTCAGCCTGTACGCCGCCCTCTTCCACGCGTGGGTCTTCGCGCTGCACCCGCGTGCACGTGAGCACCTGTGGGTGGCGGTGACCGCCATGGGAGCGGCTGCCATCTCGGCCGGTACGGCGCTGCTCTACGTCGGCGCCGATGCGAACGACGCGCTGCAGGCGCATCGCATCGCGATCGCGGGCGCCAGCTTCGTGATGGTCGGCGGACTCGAATTCTCTGCCTCCCGCATGCGCGTGCACGCCCCGCGCCTCTTGCGCGTGGCCGTCGTGCTCGCCGGAACGATCTTCGCAATCGACGCCGCCGCGCCGCAGCTCTTCTTCGCGATCGACAGGCCGCCGCGCGAGACCGTCGTCTCCGGGCTGCACTTCCTCCAGCTCGGCTTCACGCCGCTGTTGCAGGGTCTACTGGCCGTGGGATTCGTCTTCTTCCTGTTCCCGCTCGCGATCTGCATCCGCGCGCGACGGCGCGGCGAGCCGGGCGTCACGCCGTTGCTCGTCGCGTTCGCCGGCTGGCTGGTCGCCGCGATCCACGACACCGCGGTGGGATTCGGCGTCCACGACGCCCCGTTCCTGCTGGCGACCGGCGGCTACCTGGCGATCACGGCCACGTTGTCGGCCGTGCTGGTGCGCGAGCTGGTGCAATCGATGGGCGAATCCGAGCGACTCGGCATGCAGCTCCACGAGCTGGCCCAGACGCGCGCCGATGCGCTGCGCGCGATCGACCTGCGGCTCGCGCACGGCGAGCAGCACGCGGCAATCGGCATGCTCGCCGCGGGCGTCGCCCACGAGATCAACAACCCGCTCGCCTACGTGAGCGCGAACCTCAATCAGCTCCGCGCGCTCTGGGAGGAGGAACCCGACCCCGACGAAGTGAAGGAGATCATCGCGGAGAGCCGCGAGGGTCTCGAGCGCGTCGGCACGATCGTCACGGACCTGCTGCGCATGTCGCGTCAGAGCGACGGCGAGCGCGAGGCCTGCGATCTCGGCGACATCGTGCGCGCGGTGCTGCCGCTCGTCGCGCGCGAGGCCGGCTCGGCGATCGAGGTCGCGATCGACGTCGAGTCGCCGCTGCCGCTGTGGGGCAGCGCGCGCCTGCTCGGTCAGGCGGTGTTGAATCTGGCGCTGAACGCGGTGCAAGCCGTCTCGGACTCGGAGGCGACGCATCGCACGCCGCGCGTCGAGTTGCGTGCCCACGCCGCGCGCGGCGGCGTGGAACTCGCGGTGCGCGACAACGGACCCGGCATCCCGGCGGACGTATTGGGCCAGATCTTCGAGCCGTCCTTCACGACCAAACCACTCGGCCGCGGGACCGGGCTCGGCCTCGCGCTCACGCGACTCGTCGTGACGCGTCACCAGGGCGCGATCGACGTCCAGAGCAGCCCGGACGGCACCAGGGTCACGGTCTGGCTGCCGGCCGCGGGCGGAGACGCGGAGACGCTGGCGCCCTCCCGCTGACGCCGCGCGCTTCCCACGTCCTCAAGGCCGCCGCCAGCCCCTCCGATCCGCATGGCGATGCGGAGTGCCCTGCTGCTCGCCACCGTCGTCGTGCCGATCTACACGGCGCTGCTGCACGCCTGGATCTACGCGCAGCGACGCCGCGAGATCGCGCATCTGTGGCTCGCGATCTCGGCGCTGGGCGTGGCGGGGATGGCGGCGTCGGTAATCGCGCGCTCGGCCGCCACGACGACGGCGGACGCGCTCGCGTGGCAGAGCGCGCAGATGGCGTTCGGGGCGGTTCTCGGCGTCGGCTTCGTGCGCTGGGCCCACGCAGAGCTCGGCCTGCACCGGCCGCGCCTGGAGCGCGCGGTGAATGGCTTCGTCGTGATCAACTTCATCGGACTCCTGACGCACACGATCTTCTCGGACGAGATCGTGATGCGACCGGCGTTCGGCCGCGACGGGTTCGTCGCCCAGGCGCTCATCACGCCGTTCGGTACCGCGATCCTGCTGGCCTTCGGCGGGCTCGCACTCTACCTGGGCGTCGAGCTCGCTCGAGCGGCGCGAAAGCGCAGCGAGGAGCGCTCGCTTTTTGCGGCGTACTGCGCGTTCGCGGCGACACTCTTCCACGACGTCGCGGTCGGCGCCGGCCTGATCCACGGCGTGGAACTCCTCCCGCTCGGTTACCTCATGATGCTGACCGGCCTCTCCGCCGTCCTGGTGCGGGGCTTCGTGCGCTCGATGGACGAAGCCGAGCGCCTCACGGAAGATCTCCACGCACGCATCGAGGAGCGCAGCGCCGAGTTGCGGCGCAAGGAGAGCCAGCTCGTCCACGGCGAGCGACTCGCCGCGCTCGGCACGCTGGCCGCCGGCGTCGCGCACGAGATCAACGACCCGATGGCCTTCGTCTGCTCGAACCTGAACCGTGTCGAGGAAATCTGGAACCACCCGACCGAACGCCGCGACGTGCCCGAGATCCTCGACGAATGTCACGAAGGCCTCGCGAGGCTGCGCGCGACGGTGGGGGAGCTGTTGCGGCTCGCGCGCCGCAGCGAGTCCAAGACGGTTCCCGTCGACCTCGCCGAAGTCGTCGGTTCGGTGCTGCCGCTGGTGCGCGCCGAGGGACGCTTCCGGGCGCGCTGGACCGAGTTCCTGACGGCCGTACCCGCCGTGCGCGGCGACCCCGGCCTGCTCGCGCAGGTGGCGCTCCAACTCCTGCTCAACGGGATCCGCTCGATTCCGGAAGGCGCGCCCGCCGATCACCGCATCGCCGTGTCCACCGGAAGCGAGCGCGGACGCGTGCGGCTGCGCGTGCGCGACAGCGGCCCGCCGATCCCGAGCGCCGAGCTGCAGCACATCTTCGACCCGTTCTCGCCGCTCGCCGCCGAAGGCGCCACCTCGCGCCTCGGTCTCGCCGTCACCCACCAGATCGTCGTGAGCCACGGCGGCGAAATCGAAGTCACGAGCGACCAACGCGGCACCGAAGTGACGGTCTGGCTACCCGTCGCCCCCCGAGCCTGATCCGCCTTCGCCGCGACGCAACATCGAGGACGAAGGGGACTGTCCCATTCGTCTCTCGGGAAACGCCCGCAGTTGCTCCTCTGCTCCCCCGCGTAGCGCCGCTCACAGCCTCACGAGCAATCCGATCAGCAATCCCGCGTCAGAGCAACCCGTCCCAGAGCGCACGCTCCGCTCCCTGCGGATCCCACAAGAGCTCGTTCTCGCGCCCAAGCCGCCGCGTCGCACGCTTCGCAGTGTCATACGCCGGCCACCCCGGATCCCCGCTGCGCGCAAAACCGAGCCACGCATCCTGCACCTGCACCGCGAGCCGCTCCGCCTCCGGCCCGGCCCCCGCGAGCTGCGCGGCGCGCGGATCGCTCAGCGTGCCGAACACGAACGGCAACTCGATGCCGTGACACGCGCCGAGCGCCCCGCCGAGCGCCGGCGAAGCCCAGTCGAAGCGATACACGTGGACGCGCTGCGTCTGCCCGAGCTGCTGCTCGGCGAGCCGCAGCGCCGGGATGCGGAACACGCGATCGGTCTGCATCGCGATCCACAGCGACGGCGGGTCGATCCGCAGCGCGCCGCTGCGCGCGTCGCGATAGGTCTCGAACGCGCGCTGCGCAAACGCCTCCGCCTCCCCCGCCGCCGCCGGCGCCGTGCGCACGAGGCGCCGCAGCAGCCCCGCCTCGTCCATCGTGCGCAGCTTCACGTCGGTGAG
>JAGSPS010000433.1 GCA_018262315.1 Deltaproteobacteria bacterium
CTCGCCGTCGAGACGGCGGACGCGGACACACCGGCGAAATCAATGGACCGGATGAGCCCGCAGGAACTGGAGCGCTTCGTCCAGCAGCTCAACGAATCGGCGAACTGGCGCAAGTACCGGCGCCCCAGCGATCCGCCCGACTTCAAGCCCGGCAAGCCGGTGAAGGTGATGCACGGCGCGGGTTCGTCGTTCGGTCGCGGCGGCGGGATGCGCAGCGGCGGCCAGAGCTTCCGGCGCGGCGGGCTCGCGAGTCGCCGCAACGCCAGATCGGGACGCGGCCGGAATCGCGACGACGCGATGGCACAGAGCCGCGGCAGCTCGCGATCGAGCCGCGCGGGCTCGAATTCCAGCTCGGGTTCGCGCAGCAGCTTCGGCAGCAGCTCGCGCAACGGCAGTGGTTTCGGGAGCAGCTCGCGCAGCAGCCTCGGCAGCGGCTCGCGCAACAGCAGCGGGTTCGGCGACGGCAACAGCTCCTTCGAACAGTAGACGCGGCAAGCTCCGCCCGACCTGACGGCGGAGCGACCGATGGCTGTGTCCCACCACTCCGACACGGCGCGTATCGGACTCCGCATCGAAGTGCGAGGACGTTATTCTGCGCCCGCATTCCGATGGGGAGCGCGCACATGACGTCGAGGCTCGGTCGCCGCCGGATCCGCAATGGCGCGTTCGGTGCGCTCGCGATCACAGTTGCCCTGCTCGGCGCCGCGGAACCCGCCGCCGCGCACGCGCTGCTGGTCGAGGCGATCCCCGCCGAGGCCGCGACGCTCGAGGCTTCGCCGCCGCAGCTCGTGCTGCGCTTCAACAGCCGCATCGAGCACAAGCTCTCGCGCGCCACGCTTTCGCTCGGCGAGGACGGCGAGCCGCGCGCGCTCACGGGAACCGCCGACGCCGCGCCGGATCGCTTCGTCGCGACGCTGCCGCCGCTCGCACCGGGATCCTACGTCGTGGACTGGCAGGTGCTGTCGGTGGACGGCCACCGCGTCGCGGGAAAGTTGCGGTTCCGCATCCGCGGACCGGGCTGATCGGGAAGCCGTGGCCGCGCTGCTCGGACTCCTCGATTTCTTCCACGCCGTCCTCGCAAGCGTCACGGGGATCGGCGCGGCGCTCGTGATCGGCGGCGCCGCCTTCGCGGCCGCGGCGCTCGGCGTCGCGCGGCGCGACGCGACGCTCGCCCGCTTCGTCGCGCGCAGCGCACGGGTGGTCGCGATCGGCGGCAAACTCGCCGCACTCGGCTACCTCGCGCACGTCGCGCTCACGATCTTCGCGGTGCAGGGCAGCTCGCCCGACTGGATCCGCGCCGTCTTCGAAGCGTCGTTCTTCCGGTCCTACGCGGTGCTCGTCGCGGCGAGTCTCGCGTGCGCAGCGGCCGGCGCGCGACTGGCGCGCGAGCCGCACGCGCGCGGCGCGCAGCTCGCCGTCGCAGCCGCCGCCACGGTGATCGCGCTCGGCGGCGCCTTCACGAGCCACGCAGCCGGCTGGCTCGGCGAACGCGCGCCGCTCTACGCGCTCGACGCCGTCCACCGCGCGGCGGCCTACGCGTGGCTCGGCGGTGTCGCGCACCTCGTGCTCTTCGGGTTCGCGGGCCCGAGCCCCGCCGACGTGAAGGCCGTGCTGCCGCGCGCCGGGCGCCTGTTCGCCGGCTGCGTAGGCGTACTCGTCGCGCTGGGTACCGTGCTCGCGATTCCGTACCTGGGATCACTCGACGCATTGGTCGGGACCTCCTACGGCGCGCTGCTGGTCGGCAAGCTCACGCTGCTCGCGGCTCTGCTGGGGCTCGCCGCGATGAATCACCGCTCGGTGTCGCGCGTCGCGCGCGGCGGCGACCCGCCGGCGCTCGCGCTCTGGCGCTTTGCGGAGATCGAGGTGGGCCTCGGCATCGCGACGCTGCTGGTCGCCGCGACGCTCGCCTCGACGCCGCCCGGCGTCGACGTCGGCGCGGAGGTCGCGACGGCGGGCGAGGTGGCTCACGTCTTCACCCAGGGCTGGCGCGATCTCGCCCAGCTCGGCAGCAGCGGCTTCGACATCGGCGTCGTGGGCGTCTCGGTCTTCAACCACCGCTTTGCGGGCCTGCTGCTGCTGGCGATGGCGCTGCTCGCGATCGCCGAGCGCGCGGGCGTCGCGCGCTGGGCGCGCAACTGGCCGCTGCTGATGCTCGTGCTCGGCGTCTTCGTCGGCGTGCACGCCGATCGCCAGGCGTGGCCCTTCGGTCGCATGGGCTTCGTCGAGAGCTTCGCCGACCCGGAGATCATCCAGCATCGGGGTGTGTCACTGCTCGGTGGCGCGATGCTGGTGCTCCACTCGCACGCGGGTGTCGGGATCAAATACGAGTTCCTGATCCAGCTGACGCACCTGCCAATCGCGATCCTCGGCGTGCTCGCCGGCGCCTCGCGCTGGCTCGAACTGCGGCTGCCCGGGCGCGAGGGCCGCGCGCTCGGCTGGATCTGGCCGCCCGCGCTGCTCGGCATCGGCCTGGTCCTGGTCGGCTATTGGGAGCCGCAGCGCGCCACGCCCGATCCGCGCGATGCGCAGATCTGGCGAACTCATGATTTCCGCGCCGCGCCAACTCATGATTTCCGCACTGCGGCCGGAC
>JAGSPS010000198.1 GCA_018262315.1 Deltaproteobacteria bacterium
ATGCCTGCTTCGAGAGCGACGACTACCGCGAGGGCGTGCAGGCGTTCCTCGACAAGCGCAAACCCGTCTTCCAGGGCAAGTAGTGGGCGCGCCCGCGCCTGCTCTCGCGCGGCGCGGTTTGCCGCTAGCGGCGTACTGGGCGCTCGGCATGGCGCCGTTCGGGCTCTCGTTGCCCTACCTCGCGCTCTACCTGCGGGAGAACGCACAGCTCTCCGGCGCACAAGTCGGCGCGGTGTTCGCGGTGATGCCCGCGGTCGGGATCCTCGCGCAGCCGATCTGGGGCGTGCTCGCCGATCGCAGCGGGCTGCGCGCGCGATCGCTCGTCGCGATCTCGCTGGGCACGGCGGTAGGCTTGCTCGCGATCGGCCGCGCGCACGGCTTCGCTTCGATCCTCGCCGCGACCGCGCTCTTCGCGGTGTTCGCGCGCGCGGTGGTTCCGATGCTGCTCTCGGTGAGTCTGTCCGCGCTCGAAGATCATCCACACGCCTTCGGGTGGGTGCGCGCGTTCGGCACCGTCGGCTTCGCCGCGTCGATGTTCGCGTTCCCGGCGGCGCTCGACGCCTACCAGGCGTCGCACGGACTCGTGGCGCCGCCCGGCGGTCCCACCGAACCCGCGCTCGGCTTGCTGTTCCCGACCGCGGCGGCGCTCTCGGCGATCGCCGCGGCGGCGGCCCTCGCGATCCCGAACCGCGGCGCGGTCGCGCTGCGCGCAGCACGCGGCGAATGGAAGGTCCTGCTGCGCAACCCGCGCTTCGTGCGACTCCTCACCCTCTGCACGCTCGCGTTCCTATTCGTCAACGGCCCGATGGAACTCTTCCCGATCCTGGTGCGCGAGCGCGGCGGCGATCTCGAGAGCGTGCGCGACATGTGGCTCTTCATGCTGGTGCCGGAGACGCTGCTGATCGCCGGACTCGGCAGCCTCGTGCGACGGCTCGGGGCGCGCGGACTGCTCGCGATCGGCCTCTTCGCCGGCAGCGCGCGCTGGCTGCTGTGCGGCACGATCGAGTCGCTGCCGCTGCTCTACCCGGTGCAGATGCTGCACGCCGTCGTCGTGATGGGACTGAATCTCGGCGCGCCGCTCTACGTGGATGCGGTGGTACCCCCGCAACTGCGCTCCACGGCGCAATCGCTGCTCGGCACCGTCGCCGTCGGAATCGGCGGGATGGCCTCGAGCCTGCTCGCGGGTTGGCTGCTCGATCGCGGTGGCGCGGCGGCGCCGTATCTCGTCGCCGGCGTCGGCGCGTTGTTGTTGGTGGTGCTGTTCCCGCGCTGGTTGCCTCCGCTCGAGGGAGCCGCAGCGCGCGCGGGCATCCCCAAGGGAGAGGGGTAGTCTGCGCGCACCGCGCTTGGAGATTCCGTTGGAGCCGCGACGCTCACGAACCCGCATCGAACCCATCGGCGCGCGCGGCGAAGCCGCTCGCAAGCCGCCGTGGTTGCGGGTGCGCCTCGCCCCGTCGCCGGGATTCGTCGAGACGCGCAGCAAGCTGCGTGAACACCGACTCCACACCGTCTGCGAAGAAGCGGCCTGCCCGAATCGCGGCGAGTGCTGGGCCCGGCGCCACGCAACGGTGATGATCCTCGGCGACGTCTGCACGCGCGCATGCAGCTTCTGCAACGTGAAGACGGGCAGGCCCGGGGCGGTCGACGCGGACGAGCCGGAGCGCCTCGCCGCGGCGATCGCAGCGCTCGAGCTACGCCACGTGGTGATCACATCGGTCGATCGCGACGATCTCGAAGACGGCGGCGCGTCGCATTTCGTCGCGTGCATCGAAGCGCTGCGCCGGCGCGACTTCTCCGCCACGATCGAAGTGCTTACGCCCGACTTCCGCCACAAACCCGGCGCGATCGAGACCGTCGCCGCAGCGCGGCCCGACGTCTACAACCACAACCTCGAGACCGTCCCGCGCCTCTATCGCGAAGTGCGACCCGGCGCGAGCTACCGCCACTCGCTGGATCTGCTGGCGCGCGTGAAGCCGCTGGCGCCCGGCGTCTTCACCAAGTCCGGCATCATGGTCGGGCTCGGCGAGCGCGAGGAGGAGGTGCTCGCGGTGCTCGACGACCTGCGCGGCGCCGGCGTCGATTTCGTCACGATCGGGCAGTACCTCCAGCCTACGCTCCGTCATATCGCCGTCGCGCGTTGGGTCGATCCGGCGGAGTTCGACCGCTACGCCGCCGCCGCCCGCGAAAAGGGCTTTCTGCTGGCGGCAGCTTCTCCGCTCACGCGATCGTCCTATCACGCCGATGCGGACTTCGACAGGTTGCGCAGCACCGGAGGGGTCTGAATGGCCGACCGGAACCCGGACCGCGACAGCAACGAGACGCGGGAATGGCTCGACTCGCTGGCTTCGGTACTCGCCAACGAGGGCCCCGAGCGCGCCCACTACCTGCTCGAGCGGATGATCGACCAGGCGCGCCGCTCGGGCGTGAACCTGCCGTACTCCGCCACGACGGCCTACGTCAACACGATCCCCGCGAGCCAGCAGCCGACGATGCCGGGCGAGCCCGGGCTCGAACACCGGATCCGCTCGCTGGTGCGCTGGAACGCGCTCGCGATGGTGGTGCAGGCCAACCGCGAGAGTGCTGGACTCGGTGGGCACATCGCCAGCTTCGCGTCCGCCGCGACGCTTTACGATGTCGGCATGAACCACTTCTTCCGTGCGGCGCAGGATGGCCACGCGGGCGACCTCGTCTACATCCAGGGACACTCGTCGCCCGGCATCTACGCGCGCGCCTATCTCGAAGGTCGGCTCAGCGAAGAGCAGCTCCGCAACTTCCGGCGCGAAGTGGATGGGCGCGGGCTCTCGTCCTATCCGCACCCCTGGCTGATGCCGACGTTCTGGCAGTTCCCGACCGTCTCGATGGGCCTCGGACCCATCATGGGCATCTACCAGGCGCGCTTCCTCCGCTACCTGCACCACCGCGGCATCCAGGGCGCGGGCGATCGCAAGGTGTGGGTATTCCTGGGCGACGGCGAGACCGACGAGCCCGAGTCGCTCGGAGCGATCGCGCTCGCCGCCCGCGAGAAGCTCGACAACCTGATCTTCGTGGTGAACTGCAACTTGCAGCGCCTCGACGGCCCCGTGCGCGGCAACGGCAAGATCATCCAGGAACTCGAAGGTACCTTCCGCGGCGCCGGCTGGAACGTGTTGAAGGTGATCTGGGGCGGGCGCTGGGATGCGCTGTTCGCGAAGGACAAGAAGGGCCTGCTCGTCGAGCGCATGCAAGAGGCCGTGGACGGCGACTACCAGAGTTACAAAGTGCGAGGCGGCGCCTACACGCGCGAACACTTCTTTGGAACGCACCCGGAGCTGCTCGCGATGGTGGAGAACCTCACCGACGACGAGATCTGGCAGCTCGATCGCGGCGGTCACGATCCACAGAAGATCTACGCGGCCTACGCCGCCGCCGTGGCGCACAGCGGCCAGCCCACCGTGATCCTCGCCAAGACGGTGAAGGGCTACGGCATGGGGGAATCCGGCGAAGGCATGAACATCAGCCACCAGCAGAAGAAGCTGGCGGAGAAGTCACTCGCGGCGTTTCGCGATCGCTACCGGATCCCGATCCCCGACGATCGCATCGCCGAAGCGCCCTTCTACAAGCCGTCCGACGACGCGCCCGAGATGCGTTACATGCACGAGCGCCGCAAGGCGCTCGGCGGCTACGTCCCTGCACGTCGCACCAACGTGCCGCCGCTCGCGGTCCCCGATCTCTCGATCTTCGCAAAGCTGCTCGAAGGTTCCGGCGATCGCGAGTACTCCACCACGATGGCGTATGTGCGGATCCTCTCCGCGCTGCTGCGCGACCCGGAACTCGGCCGCCGCGTGGTGCCGATCGTCCCCGACGAAGCGCGCACCTTCGGCATGGAGGGCCTGTTCCGGCAGCTCGGCATCTACGCCGCCGAAGGCCAGCTCTACGAGCCCGTCGATCACGACCAGGTGATGTGGTACCGCGAAGACCTGCAGGGCCAGGTGCTCCAGGAAGGCATCTGCGAGGCGGGCGCGATTTCGTCGTGGATCGCAGCCGGCACCAGCTACGCCAACAACGGCGTGCCGATGATTCCGTTCTACGCGTTCTATTCGATGTTCGGCGTGCAGCGCGTCGGCGACCTGTTCTGGGCCGCGGCCGATTCGCGCACGCGCGGCTTCCTGATGGCGGGCACGGCCGGCCGCACGACGCTCTCGGGCGAAGGTCTCCAGCACCAGGACGGCCACAGCCAGCTCTGGGTCTCGTCGATCCCGAACTGCGTCGCGTACGACCCCGCCTACGGCTACGAGCTGGCGGTGATCGTGCACGAGGGGCTCGACAGGATGCTGCGCCGCCAGGAAGACGTCTTCTACTACATCACGATGATGAACGAGAACTACGTGCATCCGCCGATGCTCGAGGGCAGTCGCGACGGCATCCTGCGCGGGCTCTACCGGCTGCGCGACGCGCAAGACCAGGCGGCGCCGCGCGTGCAACTGCTCGGCAGCGGCTCGATCCTGCGCGAAGTGCTCGCCGCTGCCGAGTTGTTGCGCGACGAGTTCGGCGTACACGCCGACGTCTGGAGCGCGACCAGCTTCACGGAGCTGCGCCGCGACGCACTCGACGTCGAGCGCTGGAACCTGCTGCACCCCGGAGAGCCGCAGCGCAGGAGTTTCGTCGAGGAACAGCTCGGCGCGCGACCCGGTCCGGTGATCGCCGCAACGGACTGGGTGAAGGCGTACGCCGACCAGATCCGTCCCTTCGTACCGGGTCCCTATCGCGTGCTCGGCACCGACGGCTTCGGCCGCTCCGATCGCCGCGAACGGCTGCGCCACTTCTTCGAGGTGAACCGCTTCTTCGTCGCCGTCGCGGCGCTGAAGTCTCTCGCGGATGGCGGCGTCGTGTCGCCCGCCACCGTCAGCCAGGCGATCGAGCGCTTCAAGATCGACCCGGCCAAACCGAACCCGATGCGGAGCTAGCCACGATGGCCGAACGCGAGATCAAGCTCCCGGACATCGGCGACTTCGACGGCGTCGAAGTGATCGAGCTGCTCGTGAAGGCGGGCGACCGCGTCGCCGCGGAGCAGTCGCTGCTGGTGCTCGAGAGCGACAAGGCGACGATGGAGATCCCGTCGCCCGTCGCGGGCGTGGTGCGCAAGCTGCTCGTCGGTGTCGGGGACGTGGTGCGCGAAGGCACCCCGATCGCGCTGCTCGAAGTGGAAGGAGTGGGCGAAGGCATCGAGCCCGCGACTCCCGCTGTGGAAGCGCCGGCGTCTGCCAGTCCAGACGCGAGTCCGCAGGACGCTCCCTCCTCCGCCGATCTCGCGCCGTACACGGTGGATGCGCCGCATCCCGCCGCGCACGCCGGTCCCTCGGTACGGCGGCTAGCGCGCGAACTCGGCGTCGACCTCGCGCTCGTCCCGGGCCGCGGACCCAAGGGCCGCATCCTCGAAGAAGACGTGCAGGGCTACGTGAAGGCGCTGATCGCGCAGGGCGGCGGCGGGGCGTCGGTGCCGATCGCGGGCGTCCACGTCGCAGCGCCCGTGGACGTCGACTTCGCCAAGTTCGGCCCCGTCCAGAGCGAGGCGCTGAACCGCGTGCGACGCGTCGCGTCGGCGAACCTGCATCGGAGCTGGGTCACCGTCCCGCACGTGACGCAGTTCGATGACGCCGATGTCACCGAGCTGGAGACGTTCCGCCAGGACCACCGCGCCGAAGCGGAAGCGCGCGGCACCAAGCTCACCTTCCTGCCGTTCCTGGTGAAGGCGGTGGTGAAGGCGCTGCAGGAGTTCCCGCACTTCAACGCGTCGCTCGATCGCAGCGGCGAGAACCTGATCGTCAAGCGCTACTTCCACATCGGCGTCGCAGTGGACACGGAGCACGGACTCGTCGTTCCCGTCGTGCGCGACGCCGATCGAAAGAGCCTCTTCGAGCTGGCCGCCGAGCTGCAGCAACTCTCCGAGAAGGCGCGCGCGCGGCGACTGCGACCCGAGCAGTTGCAGGGCGGCTCGTTCAGCATCTCCAGTCTCGGAGGCATCGGCGGCACGCGCTTCACGCCGATCGTGAACCATCCCGAAGTCGCGATCCTCGGCGTCTCGCGCATGGAGTGGAAGCCGGTGTGGCGAGACGGCGCCTTCGTCCCGCGCCGCATCCTCCCGCTCTCGCTCTCCTACGACCACCGCGTGATCGACGGCGCCGACGGCGCGCGTTTCACCGGCCGGCTCGCCGCGCTGCTCGCC
>JAGSPS010000029.1 GCA_018262315.1 Deltaproteobacteria bacterium
CGGTGAGCGCAGCGAACGCGGGGGCCGTGGGCGCGGGCGCGGCGGTCGCGGTGCGCCGCGTCCTCCCATCGCCGAAGTCGCTGAAGTCGCTGAAGTCACCGAGGAGCCCGAGGAGGACGACGAGGGCGCCGAGCTGGACGACACGCTCACCCCGCTGGCCGAAGTGCCCGAGCTGGAAGTCCCCGAGCCCGTCTACGAAGAAGAGGAGGGGGAAGAGGGCGAGCCCGAGAGCGAAGAGGACCGGCTGATGCGGCGCGAGCGCGAGCAGCGCCGCCGCGCACGCCTGGCGAAGGCCGAGCCTGAACCCGAGCTGAAGCCGCCGCCGCGCCCGCCACGGCGCCGCGCTGCGTTGCTCGCGCACGCCGATCGCGAGTCGCTCGCGGCGGCCGTGCTGCTCGCGCGCGAGTTGCGGCTGGTCGACGGGATCTGGATCTACCCGCAGGCCGATCTGATGACGTTCTTCCGCAACGTGGCGACGGATCTGCGCGAGGACACGCCGATCGTGGTGGTGGGATTCACCGCGTCGCCGGCGCGTGAGACGCTGCAAACGGCGGCGCTCTACCGCGACCGGCTCGTCTGGTACGACCATCACGAGTGGCCGCCCGAAGACCTCGAGGGGCTGCGCGCCGCGATCGGCGCCGACTCGGTTCACATCGATGGTGCGGCGGGCAGCGCGCTCGCGGTGGTGCTGGCGGGCTGCACGCGGCGCTCGCGGTTCTCCGACAAGCTGGTGGACCTGCTCACCGGCCGCTTCTCCACGCACGACTACGCGCGTTGGGGTCGGCTCTGGTGGTCGCGGCTGGCACAGCTCGCAGCGCGGCACGGCGAGCGGCGCCAGGAACTCGAAGCGCTGCTGGTCGGCCGGCCGTCGGATCTGGCGCGGCAAGCCGCACGCGTGGCGGCGCCCCCGCTGCCGAGCGAGGTCGAGTGGGTCGCGTCGCGCGACTTCCGCATCGTCCACTTCGGCGGGCACGCGCTGGTGCGCGTGCCGCTGCCTCCCGAGCAGGATCTCCACCTCGCCGCGCGTGTGGTGCGCGATCGCTATCGGGCTGCGCTCTCGCTGGCCTGGACCGAGGGCGGGGAACGCTTCGTGCTGGCGAGCGACGAAGGCAGTTCGCAACGCGTGCTCGACCTCGGCTCGATGGTGGAACACCTGGCGGAGAAGTTCGGCTGGGTCACGGCGCTGCCCGATCCCGACCACGTCGCTCGTTTCCGCATCGCGGGCGCGGCTTCGCACCCGGAGCGGATCGACGAGGTGGTGGCCGAGATCGCGATGGGCCGCACGCTGCTCGAAGGGTAGTGGGCTCCCTCGCCGGCAACTTCGTGGAGCTGTTCTCGTCGGTGCAGGGCGAGGGGCCGCACGTGGGCGCGTCCACGCTCTTCGTGCGGCTCGGCGTCTGCGACCTGCGCTGCCGCTGGTGCGACTCACCCCACACCTGGCGGGCGGCGGAAACCTGTCGCATCCAGGTGTCGCGCGGGAGCAGCGAGTTTCACGAGATCGCGAATCCGCTGGCGGTCGCGGCGATCGTCACGGCGGCCGAGACGCTCGAGCTCGCCCGCCACCGCTTCGTCTCGCTGACCGGCGGCGAGCCGCTGCTCCAGCCCGAAGTCGCGCGCGCGCTCGCCGAAGCGCTGCGCGGGCGCGGGCCGCGCATCCATCTCGAGACCCACGGACTCGCCCACGAAGCACTCCCGCACGTCGTGGATCGAATCGACGTGGTGGCGATGGATTGGAAGCTCGCCAGCGACGTGCGTCGCGAAGGCGAATCGTTCAAGGATCCGAGCGCGGGATTTCACGACGAGCACGAGGCGTTTCTGCGCGTGGCGCGGCGTGCACCCGAGGTGTTCGTGAAGATCGTGATCACCGCGTCGAGCGGTGACGACGAAGTGCTCGAGGCGGCGCGTCGCATCGCGCGCGTCGACCCGCAGATCCTGCTGGTGCTCCAACCGGTGACGCCGCGGGGAGCCGTGACGGAGCGGCCGGGCGCTGCACGGCTGCTCGCGCTCGCCGCCGCCGCCGAGGCCATCCTGCCCGGTGTGCGGGTGATCCCGCAGACGCATCCGATCTACGGCGCGCCGTAGCCCAGGATCCGCTCGGCGGCCTCGGCGAGGTCGCGCGCTTCGAGGGTCAGCGGATCGGCGCTGGCACGCGGCGCGGCGACGCCGACCCGCACCGCGCCACGACAGCCCGCACGCCATGCGGCTTCGATGTCGCGCTCGGAGTCGCCGATCAGCCAGCTCGCCGCGAGATCCGCGCCCAGTTCGTCGCGCGCGCGCCACAACAGACCCGGCGCTGGCTTGCGGCACTCGCATTGGTCGTCGGGCATGTGCGGACACAGGAAGGTGGCGTCGATCGCGACGCCCGCGGCCGAGAGATCGGCGAGCAGGTGCGCGTGAAAGCGTTGGAACTCCGCATAGCCGAAATAGCCGCGCCCGATGCCGCTCTGGTTGGTGACGATCGCGAGGCGATAGCCGGCGTCCGCCAGCCGCTTCAGCGCCGGAGCGACGCCCTCGAGCAGCTCGTAGTCTGCGAGGCGATGTGGATGGCCGGCGTCGCGAATCAGCGTCCCGTCGCGGTCGAGCAGCACGTAGCGCTTCACTTTGCGAGCGCCGCCAGCTCGGCGGCGATCGCGCCGCAGACGTCGTCGCGCACCGCCTTTGCCGCCACCTTCACCGCGTTCTCGAGCGCGCGCTCACGTGAGCGGCCATGCGCCTTGATCACGATCCGCTCGAAGCCGAGGATCGGCGCGCCCCCGTAGCTCGCGTAGTCGAGCAGGTTCGACACGCGCGCCAGGCCGTCGCGCAGCAGGAAGCGCCCGGCACGCCAGCGCAGGCGCTCGCGGTAGACGGCGTCCCCCATCGCCATCAACACGTCGCCCATGCTCTCGAGCAGCTTCAGCACCACGTTGCCGATCACACCCGGACACACCACCACGTCGACGGCGCCGAGCGGCACGTCCTTGCCTTCGACGTTGCCGCGGAACGACAGGCCCTTGGCGTTCGCCAGCAGCGCATGCGCGGTGCGCAGCAGTTCGTCGCCCTTGTAGGCCTCTTCGCCGATGTTGAGCAGGCCCACGCTCGGGTGCGTCACCTTCGAGATGCGCGCGGCGTAGGCGGAGCCCATCGTCGCGAAGTCGAGCAGGTCTTCCGCCGTGCAGTGGAGATTCGCGCCGACGTCGAGCAGCAGCGCGAAGGGGTCCGGGTTGTGCGGTCGCGGCAGCGTGGGATACACCGCCGCGAACGCCGTGCGGCGAACGCCGGGCAGCCGCGGGATCGCACGCGCCGCGACCAGCAGCAGCGCGCCGCTGTTGCCCGCCGAGACCAGCGCCTGCGCGCGCCCCTCGGCAACCGCCCGCGCGGCGACTGCGAGGGAGGTATCGGGACGCTCCGCGGCGTGAGCCGGGTGCTCGTCCATCGCCACCGCGCCCGGCGCATGGATCACCTCGATGCGCGCGGCGTTCGCGCCGAGTCGCGCGAGCGCCGGCTCGAGTCGCCGCGCGTCGCCGACCAGCAACACGCGAATGTCGGTGCTGCGCGAGAGCGACGCGGCGGCGCGCAGCGGAGCGTCGGGCGCGAAGTCGCCGCCCATCGCGTCGAACGCGATGGTGCGCGTGCTCTGCCCGCCGCGGTTCATCTGCGCAGGCTATCACGGAGCGCGCGCAGCGCGCGGCGCGGCGCGGCGGGGCGATGGCCGCCGAAGCGTTCGCGCAGGTAGTCCTCGGTGAGGGTCCAGAACGCCGCGGCCGCAGCGGGCGGTATCGCGCGCGAGGCCTGCCGGGCGAACTCGCGCGCGGGCATCGCCGCGTCGCGCACCAGGCCGCGCTCGCCTTCGAGCAGGCGCAGCGCTTCGCGGTAGGCGACCGGCAGCGGGCCGCGCCGTGCCCGCCGCCGGCGCCAGCGCACGAGCGCCGCGACGAGCGCCGCGCCGAGCAGCGTCGCCACCGCCGGTCGCGCCGATTGCAGCCACGCCAGATCACGCCATCCCGTGCGCGTCGCGCGCGGCGCGGCCGCCGTGGGCGCCGTCTGGCCGTCGCGCCAGCGGTGCCAGGCGAGCCAGCTGCTGCGCAGCGCGCGGAGCTGGTCGGAACGGTCGAACTCGACGATGTGGCGGAACCACCAGTGCTCGGCCGCGCCCGCGACGTCGCGCAACTGCGCGAGCATTCCGGCGTGCGGCGTGCGCAGGCGCAGGTCGGGCGGGGTCGGATCGAAACGCACCCAGCCCGCGTGCTCGAAGCTCACTTCGACCCATGCGTGCGCGTCGGCGCGCGACACTTCGACGAAGTCGCCGACCTCGTTGCTGCGGCCGCCCGCGAAGCCGTTCACCAGACGCGCGGGGATGGCCTGCGAGCGCAACATCATCACCATCGCCGATGCGAAGTACTCGCAGTGACCCTCGGTGTGCTCGAGCACGAAGCGCTCGACCGGAGAGCGCGGGTCGTCCGCGCGATCGGGCGGGGGTGTGTCGCTGTAGCGGCCCTCCTCGCGCAGCCAGCGTTCGACGGCCTCGACGCGCTCGACGTCGCTGCCGGCGCCGCTCGTCACCCGTTCGGACAACGCAAAGAGCTCGGGCGCGAGCGGCGGCATCGCGAGATAGCGCTCGCCATCGCGCTCGGGTGCGAGCGCGCGGTCGCTGCGCAGCTCCGCGCGGCTGGCCTGCGAGGTCTCGCTCTCGACCTCGTACTGGACGCGGTCTTCGCTGGACTCGGGTGCGTAGAGGCCGCCGTTGCGATCGCGCTCGACGCGGCCGACACCGCCTTCGATCTGCACCGGGCGGCCCGCCCCGAAGAGCACGCCCGAAGCGACGGGCTCGCGCAGCACGCGCTGCAACAGATCGGACTCGCGAGAGGACCTACCGACGCGCACGCCGAGATCCGCCGTGATCGCGAGCGGATCGCGCTTGGCCGGCGTCACGGACCAGTGGCGGCCGTCGAAGTGATCGAAGGCGAGCCCCCGGTAGTAGGCCTGCTCGGGCGGCGGCGCGACGCCTCGGAGTGTCTCGATGCGCATCGCAATCGTCGGGTCGCGCCGGATGCGGCCGAGGTCGCCGAGTGAGACGCGATCGGAGAAGCCGGCCGCGGCTCCCCCGATCCCGCCGCCGGAAACCAGCGCGCCCGAGTGCAGCCGCGGCAGGAACAGGAAGATCACCAGCGCCAGCACCACCGATCCGGCGGATGCGAGCAGCGTCGTGCGCATCAGGCGCGGCGCGAAGGCGCGCTGCGGCGACCAGGCTTCGCCCGCGGCAATCGTCTCCATCCAGAGCGTGTGCACCACGAGTGTCCACACCGTCGCGACCAGGAACGCGAGCAGCAGCGGCGGAAAGAAGAGGCTGTCGGTGAGGTTGGCGGCCAGCACCATCTGGAAGAGCGCCAGCGCCACCAGCAGGAAATCCGAGCGCCGCGGGCGCGCGTCGAGCAGTTGCAGCGCTTGCGCCAGATGCGCGAAGTGCGCGAGCGCCAGCAACGCCAGATCGCCGCGCAGCCAGAGCGCGAGTGCAAAGCCGATCGCGCCGAGCAGTCCCGCGTTGAGCAGCGTGGCGTTCCGTTGCCAGGCGCGCGGATGGTTGCGGAGGCGGAGGCTCACGATCACCGCGACGGCGTGGATCGCCAGCGCGAGCGTCGAGACCTGACCGGTGAGCGCGAGTGCCGCGGCGCTGACCAGCACGATCGCGTAGCTGGCGAGCGGTCGCGGCGGCGTCGGCGCGGGATGCGTCGGAGCGGGCGGGGTCGCAGCGATCACGGCGCATCCGCCGGGTCGGGTTGGACGAGCGCGAGATAGCCGAGCAGACGCGCACGATGGACCGCGCCCGCCGCGGCGCCGAACTCGGCGTCGTCGGTGCGAAGCGCCACGCGCAGGCCGGCGCGGAGACCGGCCTCGGCTTCGGATGCGGCGCGCTCCACGTCGCGTTCGAAAGCATCGCCGTGCGCGCCGCTGCGCGTGCGCAGCTCGACGAGCGCTTCGCCGCCCGCGGTGCCTTGCGTCTCGCGCACCAGCAGCTGGCCGCGACGCCACGAAGCGAGCCAGTGGATGCGGCGCGGCGCGTCGCCGCGCGCGTAGTCGCGCAGGCCGATCACTTCGGTCGAGAACGAGCCGCGGCCCGCCGCCTCGCGCGCGGCGCGCGGATCCCCGATGCGCCGCGCGGGCGGCCGCTGCGCCGCGATGCGCGGATACACCACCACGAACGCCTCGCGCGGCAGCTCGAGCGATTTGGCAAAGAGCCCGAACGGAAAGCGCGTGAGTACCCGGAAGCCCGCGAAGCGGAGTTCGCCGCGTTGTTGTGGCTCGAAGCGGTACGAACGCGACTCGGTGCTGCCCGGTTCGATGCGAAGCGCGAAGGCGCGACCGAACGCGCGCTCCGCCGCGTCGCCCGGCGCGTGCCCGCAATCCTCCACGACGATCGCGTGCGCCCAGGTCTTGCGCTGCGCATTCGAAATCTCGAGGACGACGCGCGCGCCGCGGCCCGCAGCCCACTCGAAGGGCAGGCGTCGCTCGACGCGAATCCCGCGCAGCGCCGCCTCCGAGAGCACGCCCGACAAGACAAGGAACGCCAGCAGCAGCGACAGCACCAGATAGAGCAAGTTGTTCCCGGTGTTGAGCGCGGCAAAGCCGATCGCGAACACCAACGCGAAGAAGAGCCAGCCGGCGCGGGTCGGCCGCAACCGCCGCGGCGGCCGCAACGCACGCCGCAGTCGAGCCGTCAGCGAGAGACGGCGCAGGCCTGCGACTAGAGCGGGACGGCCGCGCCGTCCAGGATTTCGCGGATCACCCACTCCGCCTCCTCGGAGGCGGGACCCCCGACCTCGCGCGGATCGAGAAGTACGCGGTGCGCGAGTACGGCGACCGCCAGATCGCGTACGTCTTCGGGGATGCAGTAGTCGCGGCCGTCGACGAGCGCGCGCGCCTGGGCGACGCGCCGCAGCGCGACCGCGCCGCGCGGCGAGGCGCCGAGGCTCACGCTCGGATGGGCGCGGGTTGCGCGCACGATCCCGAGCAGATAGGCGACGAGCCCGTCGTCGAACTTCACGCGCTCGGCGGCGGCGCGCATCGCGACCAGGTCCTCCCCGCGCAGCACCGGAACGAGCCGCGGCAGCTCGGTGGCGGCCGGGTCGTCGCGCAGCACGGCGGCTTCGTCGGCCGGATCCGGATAGCCGATGCGGAGCCGCAGCAGGAAGCGGTCGAGCTGGGACTCGGGCAGCGGATGAGTGCCATGGTGCTCGACCGGATTCTGCGTCGCAACGACCAGGAACGGCTGCGGCAGCCGGTGGATCACGCCGTCGACGCTAACCGAACCTTCGGCCATCGCTTCGAGCAGCGCCGACTGCGTTTTCGGGCTGGCGCGATTGATCTCGTCGGCGAGCACCACTTGCGCGAACAGCGGGCCGGGCTGGAACGCGAAGGCGCCGGTCGCGCGGCCATCGCGCATTTCGGGCACCGAACCGCCGACCAGATCCGCGGGCAGCAGATCGCTGGTGAACTGGATGCGGCGGAAACTCGAGTCCACCGAGCGCGCCAGCGCGTGGGCCAGCGTGGTCTTGCCGACGCCCGGCACGTCTTCGACGAGGACGTGCCCGCCGGCGACCCAGGCCTCGACACACTGGCGCACGACGTCCGACTTGCCGCGCAGCGCGCGCTCGACGTTGGCGCGCAGGCGACCGGCCAACTCCGCCGCGCGCAGGGGATCGAGAGGCGCCGGCGGAGCGGCCGGCGTCGGTGAGGAGCTGTGCGCCACGCAGCGCTCTTCGGCGCAGTCCGGGCTTCTCTCAAGCGGAAGCGAGCCAGCAAGCAACCGGCAACTCGTCGGCAACGCACACGCGCAATCCCGCAGCTTCGCAAGCGAGCCCGGGGCGCAACGCGCCGCAGCGGAGCCAAGTTCATCGAGCGAGTCTGCAAGGCTTCAAGGACCGGAGGTGGCATTGCTCGCGAGCGCCGCGCGTGGGTCCGCCGTGTGCGCCGCCTCGCGAGCGGCACGCACGAAGGCGGGGAGGTCGTCGCCCAGGACTTCGAGGCGTTGCGCCCAGAGCGGGAGATCGCGCTCGTAGGCGCCGGCCAGCGCGAGGCAGGCATCCTGGAGTTGGATCCGGCTCGCCAGCTCCTCCGCAGCGCGGCTCGCGAGGGGCAAGGCGCGCAGTGCGGCGCGTGCGTCGCGCTCGAGCTGGTTGCGCGTCGCGCTGCGCGCGCCGTCGTCCGGTGCCGCGTACAGCTCGGCGATCCGCGCGCGCAGCGACGCGAGCACGCGCGCAACGGCGCGTTCGTCGGAGGCTCGCTCGCGCGCGCGGCGAGCCGCTAGCGTGTCGCCGCGCTCTGCGAAGAAGCGCACGGCGGCTTCCTGGCCGACGAAGCTGGCGACGCTCTCGTTGAAGTCGGCGTCGCTCGGGACGAACACGGTCGCGTGCACCAGCTCGTGCAGCAGCATCTCGACGAACGGCCCGCTTCCGCCCTGCAACATCGGCGCGAGTACCGGATCGTCGAACCAACCGAGTGTCGAGTAGGCCGGCACCGCTACGAGACAGGTGTCGAGCCCGCGCGCACGCAGCTCCGCAGCTTCGCGCTCGGCGCGCGCAAGGTCGAAGAATCCCTTGTAGGGCTGGGTGCCGACCACGGGGAACCAGAAGCCGGCGGGTTCGATCTCGCCGGCGCGCGTCGCAATCACGGCGGTCACGACGCGATCGCCCGGCCACGCCGCATAGGCCCTATATTGCCCGCCCACACGGAGGTCGATGCGCTGCGCGTAGCTGCGCACGGCCTCGACGAGGGCGAGGCTCTCGCGCGCGGCGGGCGGCGTCGCGGTGTCGGCGAGCACCTGCTCGATCGGCTGGCGGGCGCGCAGGATGCGCAGCTGCCCTTTCGCGAGATGCGCGTAGTAGCAGCCGGGGAGGACGATGAGCGAGACGAGCAGCCCGAGCGCCTTCGCCTGTGTGCGCATCGAGACGACGCGCGGGCGCGCCGAGGCGATCGCCGCCGAGGTCTTCGCGGCGGGCGCGAGCGGGCTGGAGGAGCGCGAGAACGGCAATCGCATCGTGCTCCTCGTCTACGCGCCCGCGGCTCGCGCCGAGGCGGTGCGGGCCGCTGCACTCGCGGTCGCGGGCGGCGCGACGGTGGCGGCGGCCGAGCCGGTCGTCGCTCGCAACTGGCCGGAAACCTGGAAGGAAGGGCTCGCGCCGATCGTGATCTCGTCGCGCCTCGTGGTGCGACCGCCGTTCGCGGCGCACGCGCTGGCGAACGGCCAGCGTGAAGTGGTGATCGAGCCGCGCCAGGCCTTCGGCACCGGCGCCCACGGATCGACCGCGCTGGCGCTTGCGCTGCTCGATGCGCACCTCGCGACGGCGCGGGCCGCACGCGTTCTCGACGTCGGTTCGGGCAGCGGCGTGCTCGCGATCGCGGCGCTGCAGCTCGGCGCGGCGCGCGCGACCGCCTGCGACCTCGATCCGATCGCGGCGCGCGAGACCCGTGAGAACGCCGCGCGCAACGGCGTCGCGGCGCGGCTCGCGGTGTTCGCGGGCTCGCTCGATGCGCTCGGCCCGCACGCGGGACGCTTCGAAGTGGTGGTCGCGAACGTGATCACGAGCGAGCTGTGGCCCATGCTCGGTGAGCTGGTGCAGCGCGTGGCACCGAACGGAGTCGCGGTGTTCTCTGGATTGCTCGGCGCCGAGCGCGAAGCGGTCGGGGCGGCGCTCGCGCGCCACGCGCTGCGCGTGGTGGACGAACGTCGCGAACGGGACGCGCGCGGCGACGAGTGGTTGGCGCTCATCGCGACGCGCTGAGGCGCGCGAGCCACGCGTCGAACAAGCGCGCCAAGGTGTCTTCGAGCGGGATCTGCGGCGCCCAACCCGTGGCGTTTCGCAGCCGTGCAGCGTCGCCGACCGAAGCGCGAGCGGGCCGATAGCGCGCGAGGTCGACCTCGATCGTGGGGCGCAGCCCGGCGCGTGCGACCAACAGCTCGAGCACTCTCGCGATCTGGATTGGGACGCCGCTCGCGACGTTGTAGGCGCCGCGCGGAACGCTCGGATCGAGGAGTCGCAGATAGGCGTCGATCACATCGGCGACGTCGAGGAAGTCGCGCACGGCTTCGAGATTGCCGACGCGCATCAGCGGCGCGCGGCGCCCGAGCACCATCTCGGCGAGCTGGCGCGCGAAGCTCGATGCGACGTAGGTGTCGCTCTGGCCCGGCCCGGTGTGGTTCCATGGGCGCACGCGCACCACGTCGAGCCCGCTTTCCGCGAACGCCGCGCCGAGGCGATCGGCCGCCGCCTTGGTGCGCGCGTAGGGCGAGCGCGGCACCAGCGGCGCGTCCTCGCCGATCGGATCGGCGGTCGGCGCGCCGCCGTAGATCTCACCCGAGGAAACCAGCAGAACGCGTGCATGCGGCGCGTGACGCGCAACGGCGCGCAGCACGTGGAGCGTGCCGAGGTAGTTGACGCGCACGACGGCCTCGGGATCGTCGAATGAGGTAGCCACCGACGCGAGCGCCGCGAGGTGCACGACGGCGTCGGGACGCGCGCCCGCGATCGCCGCGTCGACGGCAGCGGCCTCGCGCACCTCGACTTCGCGGTCGGCGGCCGTCACGTCGTATCCATCGCGCGCGAGGCGCGGCAGCAGCCACGCACCGACGAAGCCACGCGCACCGGACACCCACACCCGCACGGCGCGCAGGCTGCCAGAGCCGGAGGCGCTGTGCTACACGGCCGGCGTCTTGCGAAGCGATTCCACCGCGGCCGTGCTCTTCGATCTGGGTGGCGTTCTCGTGCACCTCGATTACGCCGCGATCGCCGCGGAGGCCGGCGCCCTCGGCGTGGCGCTCGATGCGGCCTCGTTGCCGCGCGCCGAAGGCCGGGCGCGCCGCGCGATCGACGCACGCGCTGGGGCTCTCGGCTGCGTGCCCGGCACCGACGCGACGCGCGTTCCCAGCTACTTCGAGGATCTGCTCGAGGGCGCGGGCGTGAGCGGAGCTGCTCGCGACGCGCTGGTCGCGCGACTCGAGGCACACCACCGCGACCGCAATCTCTGGCGCGTGCCGTTTGCCTGTGCGCGCGCGACGCTCGAGTGCCTGCACGGCGCGGGGATGCGCCTCGGCGTCGTCTCCAACGCGGACGGACGCGCGGCGGCCATCTTGCGCGCAACGGGCCTCGCGGCGTGGCTCGACGTGATCGTGGACTCGCACTTCGAAGGGGTCGAGAAGCCCGACGCAGAAATCTTCCGCCGCGCGCTCGAGCGGCTCGATGTCGCTGCCGACGCCGCGCTCTTCGTCGGCGACATCGTATCGATCGACGTGGTGGGCGCGCGCAATGCGGGTCTGCGGCCGGTGCTGCTCGATGCCGCCGGCGCCTACGAAGACGCCGACTGCGCCCGCATCGCGCGTCCGGGCGAGCTGCTCGGTTTGCTCGGCCTCGGCAGTGTCGGAGAAGTTGCGTGATCCTCGGCGTCTCGGGTCCCTACGGCGCGGGCAAGGGTGAGGTCGTCGCGTACCTGCGCGCCCGCTCGTTCTACCCGCTGTCTCTTTCCGACGTGCTGCGCGACGAACTGCGCGCGCGCGGCGAGCAGGAGACACGCGAACGCATGATCGCCACGGGCAACGAGCTGCGCGCGCGACACGGGCCCGCGGTGCTCGCCGAGCGGCTCTGTGCGCGGCTGCTCCCGGATCGCAACTACGTGATCGACTCGATCCGCCATCCCGCCGAAGTCGCCGCGCTGCGCGCGCAGGGTCGCGGCTTCCGCCTGCTGTGGGTCGACGCCGATCCCGCTGTGCGGATCGAGCGGCTGCGCTCGCGCAACCGGCCGGGCGACCCCGCGTCGCTCGCGACGCTGCTCGAACAGGAAGGCCGCGAGCGGAGCGGCGGCGGCGAATCGGCGCAGCAGCTCGACGCCGTCGCGGCGCTCGCCGACTTCCGCGTGCGCAACGAAGCGTCGCTGCCGGCGCTGCACGCCGCCGTGCAGGGAGTGCTCGAAGCCTGCGTGGGTTTCGAGCGGCCGAGCTGGGACGCGTACTTTCTCGACGTCGCAAAGGTGGTGGCGTCGCGCAGCAATTGCGTGAAGCGTCACGTCGGAGCGGTGATCCAGCGCGATCGGCGCATCATCTCGACCGGCTACAACGGAACGCCGCGCGGCACCCGTAACTGCAACGAAGGCGGTTGCCCGCGCTGCAACTCCTTTGCCGAGTCGGGCACACGCCTCGACGAGTGTCTCTGCTCGCACGGCGAAGAGAACGCCATCACGCAAGCGGCCTACCACGGCGTCTCGGTGCGCGGCGCGACGATCTACACCACGTTCTTCCCGTGCCTCTTCTGCACCAAACTGATCATCAACGCCGGGATTACCGAGGTCGTCTACAACGCCTCCTACGCGCTCGACGACGTCGCCCGCCGCCTCCTCGAAGAAGCCAGCGTCCGCGTCCGCCATGTCGAGCTACCCAGCCAGTAGTGGAGCCGGGCGTCAAGTTATTCGGGCGTCAAGTTATCGCGTGATCTCGCTCGTATGGCGCGGCCGCCAGCCGAGATCGGCGTGTCGCAATAACTTGACGAGCCGATAACTTGACGCCCGGCTCCTGCTAGGGGGCGCCGGTGAAGAGGCCGGTGAAGCCGGAGGGGTGGTAGTCGCCGATCACGAGCTGTTCGAGGACGCCGATTCCCTCGCGCTTTCCCCAGCGCGCGCGCACGAGTTGCTGGACGTGGATGAAGCGGGGGTCGAGGGGATTGCAGTCGGCGAGCTTCCAGCTCTCGAAGCCGACGGCCTCGGGACCTTTCCACACCGCGTGACCCCACTCGGGGTGCAGGTAGCCGATTCCGCACATCTGGAAGGTCGTGAGCGGCTCCAACTTGATTTCGTGTCGAGTGCCGTCGTGGCCGACGAGCGCGATCCGTGCGCGCGCAGCGCGGCGCGTGCCGGATTGCCACTCGATGTGATGTTCGACGGCGCGCATCGACTCGACGCCCGCAGTGTCCACCGCCGACGCGCGGGCGTCGCGAAGCAGCGGAACCACGACGCCGTTGTCGTGCCAGCGGTGCCCGCTGGCATCCTCGTTGACGTCGAAGTGCGTGCACACGTCGTCGAATTGCAGCGGAGCCCAGAGCCAGAAGAACTGGGGCGCGGTGAGCATCGGGCCGGGCGCTCGCTCGCCGATCGAGCGAATGCCCCACGAGCGATCCCGGCAGCCCAGCACCGCGGCGGGCGCCACCGCGATCGCTTCGCCCGCCGCGCGCAGCGATCCCTCCCAGCTGCCGAACTGGGTGAAGCGCGTCGAGTCCATCAGCAGGCGGCCCTGCTCGCGGCGCACGAAGCGCGGCTCTTCGACCGCGACGCTGCGCGCGCGGAAGCGCAGATCGGCTTCGATGCCCCATTCGTTGGAATCCACGCTCAGACGCAGCGTGCGCATCGGCTCCTCGATCGCGACGGCGATCGGGCCCACGCGCAACTCGCCGAGCGCGTCGCCCTGGCGCGATGCGTGGAGCGAGTGCTGGTGGCCGTTGCGCACCACGCTGAACGACGCGTCGACGATCGCGCGATTGCGGTAGACACCGAGCGCGGCGGCGAAGAAAATCGAGCCGTCACGCGCGTAGCCGTTGAAGAAGAAGCGGTCGTAGAAGTTGCGATCGCCGGTGGCGGGATGCGCGAGCGGCTCGGTGGTCTGGTGGATCGGATGGTCGTCGAGCGGATGCAACAAGGTTCAACCTCGCGAGATTTCTTCGAGCAGTGACGGTTGCAGGCGACTCACATCGCGCACGGCCTGCGCGGCGAGGTGGCCGCCGAGAATCGGCCGCAGCGCATCGGCGCTTTCGGCCGGAAGCGTGTCGAGTCGCGCGAAGGCATCGACGAGCGCGGCGCGCATCGCCTGGGTGCGCGCGTCTCCCGGTTCCGCAGGCGCCGCCGCGAGCTGGCGCTCGATCTCGGCTGCGAGCGTCGCTTCGCCCGCGTCGCGCAGCCGCCCCGCGAGCGTGCCGAGCGCATTGGCTGCAGAGCGCGCTTCTTCTTCCAGCGCTGCGACGGCCGGCTCGATGCGTCCGCCGAGATTGCGCAGCACGTCGATCGCGGCCCAGAGCTGTCCGCGCGCCGGGCGCGACTCGAGGTGGGGCAACACCTGATCGTGCAGGCTCCGAACCACGCCTTCGAGCAGCGTTTGGGGCGAGACGCGCATGTCTTCCTCCGATCTCATGGCAGCGGCAGCCAGCCGCGCAGGGCGGCGAGCAGCGCGTGCAGGTAGGGGAGCTGATGGTCGAAGATCGCCATCCGCAGATCGCGCGTGCGGCCGTCGCGGAAGGCGCGGATTCCGGTGAGCATGATCGCCGCCATCTTCACCACGGCGAGCACTTCGAACCAGCGCAGCGCCGCGCGGTCGATGCTGCGTCCGGAAGCGGCTTCGTAGAGGACGACCAACTCCTCGGGTGACGCCAGGCATGCGGCGCGCGGCGTCGAACCGCGCCAGAGATGCGATATGCACCACGCCACGTCCTCGGCGGGATCGCCGAGGTGCACCATTTCCCAGTCGAGCAGCCCGGTGAGGCGCGTGTCGGCGCCGGCCCGCTCGACGAGCCAGTTGCCGAGCCGGTAGTCGCCGTGCAGCAACACGACGTCACGCGACGCGGGTTCGTGTCGGCGCAGCCAGCCGAGCGATTCGGCGAGCACCGGCTCCAGCGCGATGCCGCTCGCGGCGATCCGTGCGGCCCAGCGCTCGACTTCCCGACGCGCCGCTTCGACGCCGGGCCCCGGCGCGCCGAGGAACGCGAGTCCGCGCGCCCTCCAGTCGATCGCGTGGAGGGCGGCGAGCGCGCGCATCACCTGCGGCGCGAGCGCGGCGCGCTCGGCGGCGACGAAGGGACCTTCGCCGTTCGCGCCCGGCGCGGGAATCGGCACCTCGCCGGCGATTCGCTCCATCACGTAGAACGGACGCTCCAGCACGCGCGCATCGGCCTCGAACCACGGCGTGCGCGGGGAGGGCAGGGGATCGTCGGAGAGCGCGTGTAGTACGCGAAATTCGGGCTCGAGGTCGTAGGGTTCGAGTAGGCCGGCAGCTGGCTCGCGCTTCAGGACCCAGGCGGCGCGCTCGGCTCGCGTTCCGTACGACGCCTCGGCGATGAACGAGAAGGTCTCCGCGGAGAAGCCCTCCGTGTGCGCCTCGACATCGCTCACACGCACGGCATCGGCGTCGGGCAGGCGCGCGGCGAGGAAGGCTTCGAGACGCGCGGCGATGTCGCTCATCGCGCTGCGCCGCTCGCTGCCTGGCCGACGAGCTTCGCGAAGAGATCGCGCACCTGCCGCTCGGTGTCGGCGAGCGCGCCCGCGTTGTCGATCACGTGGTCCGCGAGCGCGCGCTTCTGGTCGATCGGCAGCTGCGCGGCGACACGGCGCTCGGCTTCTTCGCGCGTACAGCCGTTGCGCGCGACGGTGCGGTCGATCTGCAGCGACGGCGGTGCGTAGACCAGCACGGTGGCGTCGCTGCCGCGGCGCGCGGCATCGCGGTCGCGCGGGCGGGTTTCGAAGAGCAGGGGGATGTCGAGGACGACGAGCGGCGCCCCGCCGCGACGCGCCGCGTCGGTACGCCGTGCCATCTCGGCGCCGACGCGCGGGTGCATGATCGCGTTGAGGCGCTGACGCAGCGCGGGGTCGCGGAACACGCGCTCGGCGACGCGGGCGCGGTCGAGGGCGCCGGCCGCATCGAGGACGTCGGAACCGAGGGCCGCGGCGATCTCGGCCAACGCGGGCGAGCCGGGCGCCTGCAACTCGTGGACGATCGCGTCGGCGTCGATCACCACCGCGCCGAGCTCCGCGAGCATTCGCGCAACCGTGCTCTTGCCGGTTCCGATCCCGCCGGTGAGACCGATCACCCGGGTCACTTCGAATCGCGCCTCCACGGCTCGCGCCGGGCGCACGCTATCGAAGCCCGCGGGACGGGGCTATGCGCAACGTCATAGCGAAGGTCCTGCGAACTCGACGATCGGTGGTGCTAGCCGAGCAGCTCGCGCGGCTCGGCCGCCATCACGCAGTTCTTGCCGGCTGCCTTGGCGCGGTACAGGGCGCGGTCGGCGGCGTGGAAGAAACGCTTGCGATCGCCCGCGAACTCCGCGACGCCGATCGAGATCGTGACGTGCTGCGGTTCGTCGCTGCCATGCAGCACGAAGAGCGTCTCGGCCACGGCGGTGCGAACCTTCTCGGCGAGGAAGAGCGCGCCATCCTGGTCGGTGCCGGTGGCGAGCACCACGAACTCTTCGCCGCCGTAGCGCGCGAGGATGTCGGACTCGCGCACGGACTCGTTGAGGACCCGTGCGATG
>JAGSPS010000199.1 GCA_018262315.1 Deltaproteobacteria bacterium
CGGCCCAGCGCGCCGGGCTCGATGCGGTGCCGTGCACCAGCACCACCGGAATGCGCCCGAAGCGGTGCGGGCGCATCACGATGAGCTGACTCTCGATGCCACCGGGCAGGAAATCGCCGGAGCGGAAGCCGGCGAACTCGAAGTCCCAGACCGGCGCGCCTTCGAGCATGTAGGCGAGCGGCGCCGTGGTCTCCCGTTCGAGCGGCACCCGCTTGCCGTCGACTTCGAGTGCCGAGCCCTCGTCCAGTGCGTAGAGCTCCAGATCGCCGCGCAGCGCTCCGTCGCGCAGATGGCGGCGCGCATTCTCGATCCGCAAGAACGCGGTGACCGGCACGCGGAGGCGCGGCGAAATGAGCTCCGCGCCCGGCGGCGGCTTGGCACCCGGGATCGGGGCGAGCGACCCCGCGAGCGGAGCGCCGAGTCCCGCGGTTCGATAGCGGTTGCTCAGCCCGCGTACCTCGTACTCCGCCAGCGGAACGAGGTCGTCGAGCTGGTAGCCCGCCGTCCAGACCAGCTCCTTCGGATCGAAGACCACGTCGAGGCGGCCGAAAGGCAGCGCGTGGGCGCCGTTGGCGAGGATCACCTCGCGTTCACCGGGCGACTCGAGCGCCAGCCCGATGCCCCGGTTGTAGATGTTGCGCGCGACCTGCAGGCGCGGATCGAGCGGATCGGGCGGCGTGCCCAGGCCATCGGGAAACAGGAAGGCGTAGGCGTAGACGGTGGCTGCGAGCGTCTGCTCGCGGCTCCCCCGCTTCTCGCCGTCCAGGAACGAGAGCTCGGCGAGCGCGAAGACGCGATCCTCGTCGCCGCTCGTCGCCAGGCCGGCGTGCAGCGCTGCGAGCGCGGCATCGGGATCCTTGCGGAACTGCTCCGTGAGCCCGAGGCGGTTGAGCAGCTGGCTCGAGTACTGGCTCGGCGTGTCGGTGGAGAGCGCGTTCGCACCCAGCTCGCGATACACGCGCTTGGCATCGCCCCGCGTCACGCCGATCGGCGACGCGCAAGCGATCGGAACTGTGAGGAGCGCGATCAAGGCAACCTGATGTGTTCGGTACAAGAATCCCCCACCCAGCCGAGTTCGGGCCTAGGCTTAGCGAATCCAGCGCCGCGAGCGGAGGCAAGTTGCGGCCCACGCCCAGATCGATTACGCCTCGCCGTCATGACGGAGAAGAACCCGACCCAGGCGACCGCCGGACCCCGGCTCGTGCACGACGCCGTATCGCCCGCCGCCCCGATCTTGGCACCGTCCGCTTCCTCGCCGCGCCGCTGGGCGCTGCGCGTCGCTGTCGGGGCGGGGCTCCTCATCGCAGGCGCCGTCGCGCTCACGGAACACCAGCGCGCCGCAGCCCTCGAGGCACGCGTGGCGGAACTCGCCGTGGCGCTCGCGGACGCCCGGACCGAAATCGCGGCCCGCCGCCAGCACCTCGAGGCGATTCGCTCCTCGGTCGCCGAGATGCGGGACCGCGTGGGCGCGCTCGAAACCCTGGCCGGCGCCGATCCCGCGCCGGCGCCCGCCGCCCCGAAAGCAACGCCGGCTCACTGATCGGCGTCTGCGCCGCAGCCCGCGCGCAACTTCGCGACCGATCTCGCCCCGACACTCAACTTCAGCCGAGTCCCGCCGATGAGACCGGGAGCCGCCCGCCGACCGGGCCGTCATGCGGAGACCGCGATGTTCAAGAGCCTTGCCGGCATCCTCTCCAACGACCTCGCCATCGACCTCGGCACCGCCAACACCCTCGTCTACGCCCGCAACAAGGGTCTCGTGTGCTCGGAGCCGAGCGTCGTCGCGGTGGCCTCCGATTCGCGCGGCCGCGGCGAGCGCGTGCTCGCGGTCGGCTCCGAAGCGAAAGCGATGCTCGGCCGCACGCCGAGCGGCATCCGCGCAGTCAGGCCGATCAAGGACGGTGTCATCGCCGACTTCGAAGTCACCGAGGCGATGCTGCGTTACTTCATCCAGAAGGCGCACAACCGCTCGAAGCTCGTGCGCCCGCGCATGGTGATCTGCGTACCGCCCGAGATCACCAGCGTCGAGAAGCGCGCGGTGCGCGAGTCCGCACTGTCCGCCGGCGCGCGCGAAGTCTTCCTGGTCGAGGAACCGATGGCGGCCGCGATCGGCGCCGGTCTCGACGTCACCGCACCCACTGGCAACATGGTCGTGGACGTCGGCGGCGGCACCACGGACGTCGCGGTGATCTCGCTCTCCGGCATCGTCACCTCCTCGTCGATCCGCTGCGGCGGCGACAAGATGGACGAGGCGATCATCCAGTACGTGCGCCGCAAGTACAACGTGCTGATTGGAGAGCGCACCGCGGAAGACGTGAAGATCACCATCGGCACCGCGTCGCCGCACGGAAAGACGCAGACCATGGAGATCAAGGGCCGCGACCTCGTCGCCGGCATCCCCAAGACGGTGATGGCGACGAGCGAGGAAATCCACGAGGCGCTCGTCGAGCCGATCGGCGCGATCGTCGAGAGCGTGCACATGACGCTCGAGAAGACGCCGCCCGAACTCGCCGCCGACATCGTCGACCGCGGCATCGTGCTGGTCGGTGGCGGCTCGCTGCTGCGCGACCTCGACGTCGTGCTGCGCGATCGCACCGGCCTGCCGATCATGCGCAGCGACGACCCGTTCACCGCGGTCGTCTACGGAGCCGGCAAGGCGCTCGACGACCTCGAACTGCTGCGGGAAGTCAGCTTCGAGTAGCCGAAACGCCTGCGCGGGTCATCGCAGCCAGCGCCCTCACGCGTCGCCGGCGCGCGAGTCGAGTCCGCCCACCATCTTCCAGCGGCGCACGGCCAGGTAGAGCAGTGTCCACGGGATCCCGACCGCCAGGCAGATCCACAACAGGTGCTGCTGTCCGCTGAGGCCTTCGAGCCGCAGCGTCCGGAATACGATCAGCAGCAGGATGCCCCAGCCGAGGCCGTGCGGCGTGCCGTATTCCTTGCGCAGCGCCTTGCGCCAGTCGTAGTGGGATCCCTGGACGGTGTCGCGCAGACCCGCGAGGCGGGGAACGAAGCGGTTCACGTCGCGCGCATAGGCATCGTACGCGTCGCCGAACTTGTCGCGCAGGTATGCCTCCTCCGAGACGATGATTGCGAAGTACAGGAATCCGACGAGCGGCACGCCGATCGCGAACGCCAGCGGCGAACCCCAGATGATGGCGAGCCCGACGAGGATCAAGAAGTTCCCGACGTACATCGGATTGCGAACGTGGGCGTAGACGCCCTCGGTGACGAGATCGTCGGCGTAGATGCGCCGGTTCTTGCCGCCGCGCTTGATGTAGGCGAAGCCGATCACGAAGAAGCGGATCGCCTGACCCGCCAGCGCGATCGCGATGCCGGCGAGGGTAATCCCGCGTGCGACGGAATCGGCGCGCAGCGCCTCACTCGGCCGGGTGACGACGAGCAGTGTCGCCAGGACGAACGGAATCAGCAGCCCGCGGTAGTGGAAGCCGAAGTCGCCAACGCGGCGCAGCAGCGCGCTGCCAGACCCGAGATCATGCAGGCTCACTTGAGCGCCACCAGGCCACAGAAGTTGTACCAGCGCATGAACTCCTCGCAGTACGAGAATCCGTTCGCGAGCAGCAGATTCCGGTTTTCTTCGCCGTGGAAGGGCACCAGCACGTTCTCGAGCGCCTCGCGCTTCTGGGAGATCTCGAGTTCGCTGTAGCCGTTGCGGCGCTTGAAGTCGTAGTAGTGGTCGATGAAGAGCCGGTTCAGCCGCGAGTTCGGCGAGAGGATCTTCTCGACGAGGATCAGGCAACCGCCTTCGACGACGCCCTTGGCGATGCGCCGGATCACTTCCGGTCGCTGGATCGGGCGCACGAACTGGAGCGTCAGGTTCAGGATCACGACCGACGCATCTTCGACGACGACCTCCTCCAGCACTCCGCAGCGCAGTTCGTACGGCCGCGAGACGTGGGCCTGGGCGAGCTTCTCCTCGGCCTTCTTGAGCATGTCCGGCGAGGAATCGACGCCGACGAACGCGACGTCCTTCGGCAGGTGCGGGTCGAGGCCGACGAAGGTGGTGGCCGTCGAGCACCCGAGGTCGAAGACGCGGGTCCCCGGCTGGGCGAAGTCGATGCTGAGTTCGGTGATCATGCGCTGTGTTTCCGCGTAGTGCGGAACCGAACGCAGCAGCATGTCGTCGAAAACCAGCGCGGTTTCGCGGCCGAAGTCGAAATCACCGATCGCGCTGCGTTTGTCGCTGAAGAGTTCATCCTTCATCCGGCAAACCTCCTGCGTACCGGAGCGTGGACGATTGGCGTGCTCCGCGCCACGGTCCGGCGAGCGGGCGATTCAGCTGCGCCGGGAAGCGCTCGCGGAAGACGGCCTTCGGATCGGGTGCTTCGCTCATCGCGAAGCGGGTCTCCCCTGGTAGCGCGCCACATTGCCGAGGTGCTCGGCGTACGAGCGCGCAAAGACGTGCGTGCCGTCGCCCTTCGCGACGAAGTACAGGTATTCGCTCGCCGCGGGCCGCAGGATCGCCGCGAGCGACGCGGCGCCCGGATTCGCGATCGGCGTCGGCGGCAGCCCCGCGATCCGGTAGGTGTTCCAGGGGTTCGCCTCGTCTTCGAGGTGTTCGCGGCGGAGGTTGCCGTCGAAGTCGGGGATGCCGTAGATCGTGGTCGGGTCGGATTCGAGTCGCATGTTGCGCTCGAGGCGGTTCCAGAACACTGATGCGACCAGCGGACGCTCGTCCGCAGCGCCGGTTTCCTTCTCGACGATCGACGCGAGTGTCACGACCTGCTGCTGGCCGAGGCCACGCGCCCTGGCGTCGGCCTCGAGCGGCGCCCACTGCGCGCGGAACTGATCGACCAGCACCCGCGCGACCTGCTTCGCGGTGAGGCCGTGGGGCATGCGATAGGTCTCGGGGAAGAGATACCCCTCGAGCCCACTGCCCTCGACCTCGAACTCGCGCGCGACGGCCGGATCGCGCGCCACCGCGAGGAACTCGTCCGCGCGCACGAGCGTCGCCGCCTCGAGTCGCGCCGCAATCTCCGCTGCCGTGAGTCCTTCGGGCAGCACCACCTCGTAGGTGACGACGCGTCCTGCGACGAGCTGCTCGAGCACGCGCTCCGCTCCCCACGACGGCGCGAGCGCGTACTCCCCCGCGCGCAGCTGCGACGCGACGCCGCGCCAGCGCGCGAGCACGACGAACGCACGAGCGCTCCGCACCACACCGGCGCGCTCGAGCTCCGCCGCGATCCGCCACAGTGACGAGCCCGACGGCACGTCGACACGCGTGAGCGACGGATCGTCGCTCACCGGCGCGAGCAGCCACTTCGCCGTGCCGCCCGCCGCGACGGCGAATGCCAGCGCGACGCCGAGCGCGACGAGCACGAAGCGGAGCCGGCGCCGCGGCGGCGGCGCGATCGGTTCACTCGCTGCGCTCACGCGCCCTCCGAGCGCCGGCGTCGTTCCAGATAGGTGGAGAGCAGCAGGGTCGCGGCGACTTCATCGACGATGCCCTTGCCGTGCTTCTCGACGACGCGCCGCCCGCTCTCCTGGAGCGAACGGTGCGCGGCGACGCTGGTCCAGCGCTCGTCGAGTGTGTCGACCGGAATCCCGGCGGCCTCGGCCAGCGCCGTCGCGAAGGCGCGCGCCGCTTCGGCCTCGACCCCGGCGCGGCCGCTCATGTGCAGCGGCAAGCCGACGACCGCACAGCCGATCTGTCGCTCGCGCACCAGCTTGCGTAGTGCGGCGAAGTCGGCGCGCTTGCCCTTCCGCTCGAGCGTGCCCGCCGGAAACGCGATGCGACCGTCTTCGTCGGACACGGCGAGCCCGATCCGGCGCGTCCCGAGGTCGATGCCGAGCACTCGCACGGCGCGAACCTAGCCCAGGAAATTCCTCATGCGCCGCCTCGCGTGCACCCGCGCGCCGCTCCTCTGCTCTCAGCTCGGCTTCGCCGCCTGCGCGCGGCGCTTCAGCGCGAGCGCGGCGGGCTGACGGAGTTGTGCGTCGCTGCTGCGCACGGCGCGTGAGAGCGCATCCGCGGCGTCGCGACCCGGCAGGCCCGAGAGCGCGGTGATCGCCGCGAGCTTCAAGTCGCGCAGCTTGCGGCGTTGGAAGAAGCCGCCGAGCGCGAGGATCGCGGCGATCGGCCGCGCGGCTTCTGCGCGCCCGAGGCGTCCCAGCGCGCGCACGAACTCGCGAGCGAGCGCGAGATCGTGTGCAGCGA
>JAGSPS010000200.1 GCA_018262315.1 Deltaproteobacteria bacterium
CGGGAAGACCCATGCAGTGCGCGGGTCGCGCGGGTGCAGCTCGATCGGGAAGCCGATGTCGCCGACGTCCTTCGGCATGTTGTCGCCGATCCGCACCCAGCGCGCCTCGGACCGGCGCATCCGGTAGATGCCGCAGTGGTTCTGCTGGTAGAGCAGATCGGGCTCGAGCGGGTGCAGCCGCATGCAATGGGGATCGTGACCGAACTCGGGATCGGGAATCGGTGCGAAGTTGACGACGCAGCCGGCGTTCAGCGGTTTCCAGTCGCTGCCGCCGTCGCTGCTCTCGAAGACGCCGCCGCCCGTGCCCGACATCGAGATGTAGAGATGGCGCGGATCGCGCGGATCGATTTGGATCGAATGCAGGATCGGTCCGTCCGGCGTGCCGAGGTCTTCCTTCTTGGTCCACTCGGCGTTGCGCGGGTGGTCGTTGAAGCCGGCGACCGGCGCCCAGGTGTCGCCGCCGTCTTCGCTGCGGAAGAGTCCCTCGGGCGACGTACCCGCGTACCAGCAACCGGGCTCGCTCGCGTGCGCGGGCTCCAGCCAGAACACGTGATCGACGACGCGACCCGTCTCGCCAGCCTTCGCCTTGCGGAACGCGGGCGGACTCGACGCCTCCTGCCAACGCTTCCCCGCGTCGACCGAGCGGAACACCGTCGGGCCGAGGTGACCAGTGCGCGCCGCGATCAATAAGGTGCGGCGATCGCGCGGGTCGAGCACCGCGTGGTGGATCACGTGGCCGAGGAAGTGCGGGCCATCGGGATCGAAGTGGCGCCGCGCGGCGTCGCTGCGCAGCATCCAGACGCCTTTCCGAGTTGCGACGAGCAGCGCGAGCGGTCCGGGAGCAGGTTGGGTCACGGTGGCCTCCCCTGGCAACGACGGTCAGATTTCTGGAGAGAGGTACGCCGCCAGGCGGAGCCCGGACGTAGCCTTTTCGCCGCTGCGCGCAGGCGGCACGCGCTCAGGGTGACGACTTCAGCTGCAGCGTCTCGATGTAGTCCAGAACCAGGATGATCGTGCCGCGCTTGAAGAACTCGGTGTTTGCGGTGGGCGGCACGTTGTGCACGAGCTGCTCGCCCCAGACCGGCATGTTGCTCGTGCCGTGCGCGCGCACCATCTCGCGGCCGTCGACGAACTCGCGCAACTTCGGCTTGGGAAGCGGCGTCCCGTACTTCTCGCCGAGCTTGCGCAGATCCGGCGGGGCGACCTTCATTTCGCCCGCGACGGGGCCCGTACCGTCGGCCGCAGTCCCGTGACACGACGCGCAGTACTGGTCGAAGGCCGCCTTGCCCGGGTGATCGGCAGCGCGTGCCGCAGTCGCGACGGTGACGCAGGCGGCCACGCCCAAAGCCAGCACCCACGGAACCCGCCTCCCGCGAGCGAGAATGCGACCCACTCGAATTGTCATGTTCCCCCCATTTGCGTGATTGCACTCGCGTGATTGCATTTGCGCGATTCCCGCAGCTCCCGCGGCCCGGGATCGGCGCGGATCGTTCGCGATCGGCTGCGCGCATCTTGGCGCAGCCAGACCCCGCTCGTCGAGTGGAACCATGCGCTCGCCGCGAGATCGTCGGCCGCGCCGGGTTCCGCAATCTCCCGGAGTCCGCCCGTGCCTGGGGATGGCGCGCCGCCTACGATGGCGCGATGTCAGCTTCGCCGCCCGCCGTCGCGCCGTTCGCGCGAAACCGTTTCCTGCAGGTGCTCGTCGCGGTGTACGTTGCGGTCTGGATCGCGCTCGCGATCGCGCCCTCGTATCGCTCGGACTGGCTGCTCGAGAACCTGCTCGTGTTCGCCTTCGCAGCGGCGCTCGCCGCAACGCACCGCCGCTTCGTGTTCTCGAACGTTTCGTGGCTGCTGATCGCGCTCTTCCTCACGCTCCACGCCGTGGGCGCCCACTCGACCTACTCGGAAACGCCGGTCGGGTTCTGGCTGCAGGACGCCTTCGGGTGGAGCCGCAACCATTACGACCGCCTCGTGCACTTCGCGTTCGGAGCGCTCCTCACCTACCCGATGCGCGAGATCGCGCTGCGCGTGCTGCGGCCGCGCCCGCTCTGGGGCTGGCTGCTGCCCTTCTTCGCCGCGCTCTCGGCGAGCTGCGCCTATGAACTCATCGAGGCCTGGGTCGCCTGGGTCGTGAGCCCCGAACTCGGCACCGCCTATCTCGGCACACAGGGCGACGAATGGGACGCACAGCGCGACATGACCTGCGCCTTCAGCGGTGCGCTCGCCGCGCTGCTCGCGACCGCCGGCTACCGGCGCGCGACGGGTCACGAGCCGTGGGTTCTGTTGGCACCGCACCGAGGTCGGCGGCCGCGCGCGCGCCGGTCGCCGTGACAGGGCGCCTCGCCGAAGCCAGTGATTGCGCCGCCGGGTCTCAGCTCGCGATCCCAGCTGCGAGCTGGGTTCGGCACGTCGGTTGCAACGTGGAGGAGGGCATGGTCGGGGACGACCTGTCCGAGGGAGGAATGCGATGCCCGTCGGAGACTATTGTCGGCGCGACGTCGGCACCATCAACGGAGCGGCCACGCTCGCCGAGGCCGGCAAGCGGATGAAAGAGGAGAACACCGGCTGCCTGGTGATGCTCGACCTCACCGACCGGCCGTGCGGCCTGGTGACGGACCGCGACTTGGCGCTGCGCGCGCTGTGCGGTCGGCTCGACGCGAGCACCGCCACGCTCGATTCGATCGTCCCGCGCGAGGACCCGGTTGCGGTGAGCGAGACGACGATGGTTCGCGTTGCCATCGGGATGATGCGAAAGCTCGGCGTGCGGCGGCTCCTCGTCCGCGACGCCGAGAAGCGTCTGGTCGGCATGGTGCTGTGGGACGATCTGATCGGGATTCTCGCGCAGGAACTCGCCGGGCTGGCAGCGACGATCGGGGCGCAGGCGCCACATGCCGGCGTCCCCCGCTCGCGTGCGCTGACGGAGGTTCTCGAGCAATGACGGAGGAACGCAACTACTACGCGACTGAAATCGCCACGGCTCATTCCGACGAACCCGTCGCGAAGCTCGCGGACCTCATGCACGAGTACGCAATCGGCTGCGTGGTGATCGTCGACGCGACTCGGCAACCAGTGGGCATCGTCACGGACCGCGATCTCGCATGTCGCGTGGTCGCGCCCGCGCTCGACCCGAATACGACGCCGGCGAGCGCCGTGATGAGCGCTCCGGCCCTGGTCGCGCAGGCCGACGAGCCGATCGAATCGGTGGTCGAGCGCATGCGCACGGCGCGGGTGCGACGGATTCCCGTGGTGGGCGATGGGAAACTCGTGGGCATGGTCTCGATCGACGATCTGGTGGTGCACCTGGGCCGCGAACTCCAAGACCTGGGGCAAGCCGCCAAGCGCGCGGTCGACGAGGGGCGCCGCCAGGCTCGTCGCGAGCGACGCCTCGAAGACCTCGAACAAAGCGTGTCCGAGCTGGTCGCGACCGTCGAACGCTCGGGACGCGAGGCGATCGACTTCGTCACCCGGGAGTTCGAGTCCCTGCGCGAGCGCTTCGGCAAGAAGCGCGAGTGACAAGCGCCCCGCTTCCACCAGATCGGAATCGGCCTCAGCGACCGCATCGCCTCCGGACGAGGAGGCTCGCGAGCGCGATCGCGCCGAGCGCCGTCGCCGGGGGCTCGGGCACGAATGTGTAGCGATCGGTTGCCGTCGTCGAGCCGCTCATGCCTGCCAGGGCTCCACCCGGCGCGCCGACGAAATCGATCCGGTAGTTGATGTCGAAGAAGCTGTCGACGAACCAGTTGCCGCCGCCGAGGTCCGTGAGTGTCGTCTGCCCCGGCGAAGGCATGCCGAAGCCCGTGCCCGCCGTGATGCGAAGCAGGTCGAAATCTGGATCACCGGTAACCTGCCCCTGCATCATGGCCATGTCCTGGGCAATGTTCTGCGGCGACGTCCCGGGGGTACGCGGACCGGATTGGGTTTCGACGAAGACGCCTGTGACCGAGATCGACCGCGTGAAGCCCGCGAGCACCCCGGTTCCCGTCAGCTCGAGATCCAACACGGCCGGGTTCCAGGTCTCCACGTTGCCACCGAGCAAACCGCCTGCGGCCTCGACCGCGCCAGTGGGCTTCAGCCATGCCGTGACATCGATCGAAGCGCCGAGCGGGAGACCGTCGGTGATGACGCTGGCGACGGCCTGATAGTCACCGGGCGGCAGCGCGATCGTCCCCGATCCGTTGTCCGGGACGACGCCCGTCGCTTGCGCGGCGGTCGCAGCCAAGGCGATGCCCGCGCATACACCAATCCACAGCGCGCTCCGAACCACGAGTGATCCTCGAACCAACTTCCTGTCGGTACTCGAAGCCATGACCTTCCTCCGCGGGAGTGGAGATCCTCGCCGACCCGCGACGGCAGCGCCCAACTCACTCTGCCCGATGCATGAGTTCCGAGGATGATACATGGCATCCGACGATTGCTGGTGTCGGGCCGAGGGGGACCGGACGTCGCTTCGGGCCGGTTATCGCGTTTTCGACTCGGCGAGCCACTGCGCGGACGCCTCGGGAGCGCTGGCGTCGACCCAGCCGGCGAGCATCGGGTCCGCGCCCTTCGCGACGATCTCCTCGATGCGCGCGAGCGCGGCGCCGCGCACCTGCTGCTTGATGCGCCGGTACGCGTCGGCCGGCATCGAAGCCATGTCGCGCGCCACCTCGAGGGCGCGGCCCAGCACCGCGGCGGGCGGCTTGAGTTCGTCGAACACACCTCGGCGTCGCGCCTCCTCGGACCCGAACCCGCGCGCGTAGAGCGCGATGTAGCGCACGTCCTGCGGTGCGAGTTCGGCGTGCACGACGACCATGGGCGCAGCCGGGAACGGGATCCCGACGCGCGCTTCGGTGAGCCCGAATTGTGCGTCGCCCGTGGGCCCCACGCGGTAATCCGCGGTCAGCATGAGCACGAAGGCGCCCGCCATGGCGTGACCGTTGACGGCCGCCACGACGGGTGCGGGAAAGCCGTAGAGCCGCCCGATCACGCCGTTCAGCACGCCGAGGAACTCGCGTTGCTGCTGCGGGGAGTAGGAGGGCACCTGCTTCAGGTCGAGCCCACCGGAGAAGAAGTCTCCGCTGCCGGTCACGACCAAAGCCTTCGCGCGCTTCACCGCGCCGGAGTCGAGGGCCGTGCAGAAATCGCACGCCAGCTCGAGACAGAACGCATTCGCCGGCGGGCGATCGAGCCGCAGCACGACGACGTCGGCGTGAGGCTCGACGCGGACGTTCTCATGCGACATGGGCAGGTCTCCTCGCGCTGCGGGGAGTGACGCTACACACTCGTGACGCGAGCGAAGTCCACACGCTGCGCGCGCGGATGATGGCCCGGCCCGTTGTAGATGCCGCGGTAGTGGATCTGACCGTAGTCACCGGCGAGATGCAAAGGCTTGAACGGCGCGGCGACGGGGTCCTGCTGGCCCTTCCATCCCTTGAACTGGTAGGGCTCCCACGCGTGGTAGATGATCACCTGCCCGGGACGCACCGAGAACGCGACCTTCGCCATCGCCTCGAATTCGCCGACGTCGCTGAAGACGCGGATCCGATCGCCGTCGGCGACGTTGCGCGCCCGCGCGTCCTTGCCGGCCACGAAGACCACGGGCTCGCCGCGCTGCAGGCGCAGCATCAGCGAAGAGTCGCGCCAGATCGCGTGGATCGACCATCGTGTGTGACCGCCCGTGAGGAGCAGCGGGTGATCGCCTCCCCCCTTCGGCGGTTCCTTGTGTACGGGAAGCGTCTCGCCCGCCTCCTCGAACCAAGGGTGGTCGATCAGGAACTGCTGCCGGCCCGAATAGGTCGGCCACGCCTCCTTCTCCTGCACGAAGCGCTCGTGCGGGAACACCGTGTGCCCCGGTCGATACCTCGTGCCGAGCGCCCACAGCGCGGCCGGGCCGCCTTCCGCGTGCACCACGGGCAGCATGCCGGTCTTCGCCGCCTCGTCGTAGCCCTTGTACCCGGTGAGCTTGCTGCTCCGAAGGATCTCGTCGAGCGCCGCACGCGGGTCGGTCTCGCGATACTTGCCGTCGAGCGTCCAGCGGTCGTAGACGGTGGAGAGGTCGACCTCGCCCTTCATGGCGGCGTCGCGAACGGTCGTGACGCCGCGCGCCCGCGCCCGCTCCTGGATCTTCTTGGCGAGCAGCCCCGAGATCTCCCATTCGGAC
>JAGSPS010000201.1 GCA_018262315.1 Deltaproteobacteria bacterium
GCGTCGCACCGTAGAGACGATGGAGCGGACAGGCGCTGCGCGCCTGCCGCTCATCGTATGGCGGGGCGCTACGCGCCGCCGGAGTTGCTGGGTCGGCTATTCGAGATCCGGCGGTGTGACGCGTTCGATCCACGAGCGGTAGTCGGCGAGGCCTACGGCTTGCTGGCGAGCGGCGACGCGTTTTCGCAGTCGTTGCAGGCTGGCTCCGTCGTGCGGCCGCTGTGTCGCGACGTGCGCGGCGACGCCGTCGGCGAGCTTGCGGGCGGCCTCGCGCGGAGCATCGAAGATCGCTTCCTCGCCGGCGTGACCGGCTTCGCCGACGCCGAGGAAGCTCTCGATCACCTTTTCGGCCACGTGGCTGGCGTGTTTGCGCGACGCCACGATGTTGCCCTTGCCGGTGACGACGTTGCCCGCCGAGAACACGTTCGGATAGTTGGCGAGTCGCCCGAGGTCCCAGTCGGTGAAGGCGAAGAGTTCCCCCTTCATGTCGATGCCGGGAATCGCCTCGGGGATGCTGCCGATCGACGAGATCACGTAGCTGCCGCGTCGCTCGAAGGTGGCATCTGTGCCGACGGGCTTGCCGCCTTCCATGCGCGTGCGGCGGAAGCGAATGCCCACGAGGCGGTTGCCTTCGACGACGAGCCCGTCCGGCGCGGAGAGCGGCTCGATCTGGAAGCGGTACTTCTCGATCGCCTTGTCGAGCAGCTTCTTGCGCGCGCCTTCGACCTTCGCGCGGCGGTCGCCCGGCGCGCCTTCGGGCATCTCGACGAGCGGCATGTCCTCGGGGCGGCGGCGATAGAAGAGCGTGCAGCCGCGCAGGCCGAGATCTTCGAAGCGCAGTCCGTGGCGCTCGAGCGCCTTCGGGATGCCCTTCACTTCGAGTTCGAGGATCGTCTCGTCGATGCCGCGCTCGCGCAGCTTCGCGCGCGTGGTTTCGAGCATCAGCGCCTTGGCGACGTCGATCGAGGCGAGTCCGCCGCCCACCACGATGGCGTCGTCCTGTGCCTCGAAGCGCGGGCCCGTGTAGGCCTTCTCGCCGGCGTGGTTGAACCAGATGATGAACGGGTTCTGGTAGACCAGGCCGCGACCCAGAAATGCGTCGGCTCCGTCGACCGGCAGCGGGCGATCGCGCCACGCGCCGTTCGCCAGCACCACGGCGTGGAAACCCCAGCTCCGCGCGAGCGCCTCGAAGTCGACGTCGCGGCCGATGCGGGTGTTCGGCACGAAAGCCACGTTCGCGTGCGCGAGCTTGGCGTCGATCGTGCGGTACTCCTTGCGCCGCAGTTCCTGGTGCCAGCGCGGGAGGCCGTCCTCGATCTTTCCGTAGGGGCGCGGGTTCTGCTCGAAGACGGCGACGAAGGCGCCTTCTTCGGCGAGCCGCTCCGCTACCTCGGCGCCCGCGGTGGCGCCTCCGATCACTGCGATGGCATGTTCCCCGAGTCGCGAAGCGTTCTTCTGTTCCGGCATGCGGCCTAGCATGACATTTGCGATCCGACGCCTCAATCTCAGTTCGTGAATGCGCCGTAGACCAGCAGCATCCAGATCACGACGCCCGCCGCGAGCTTGCCGAAGGTGCCGGCGAGCTTGCCCGCCGCGGCGCCGAGCGCGGCGCGGAACTTCTCGCCCGGGTGGCGCTGGTGCACGGCGCTCGCCTCGCCGATCCACGCACCCGCGAAGGCGCCGACGAGTCCGCCGAAGATCGTCCCGATGATCGGGATCGGCAGCAGCCCGGTGAAGAAGATCGCGCCGACGACGCCGCCGGCGAATGCGCCGACCATCCCGCGTCGCGTAGCGCCGCCGTACTTGGCGCCGGCTGCGCCCGCGACGGCCTCGACCGCTTCCGCGACGACCCCGATCGCCGCGCACACGCAGAGCAGCGTCCAGCCGAAGTGGATCGACGGCACGCTCGTGAACGGGATCGTGCCGAGCAGCTGCGCTCCCGCGCCGAGCCCGATCATCAGCCACAAGCCAGGGAGACCGATCGGGATCAGCCCGAGGCACGCGAGCGCGACGAGCGAGAAGAGCGTCGCCATCACGTAGGTCGGCCATTCCATGCTTCGGGCAAGCCTAGCCTTCGTGGGTGCGTTCGCCGTGAGAGTGCGCTTCCCTCCCGCGGTCGCGGTCGCAGCTCAGAGGATCCACGTCATGCAGCAGGAAGAAGCGTCGCGCTTCGGCTTCGAGTCGACGGCTGCAGAGGTGGCGGCGGACGTCGATCTCGCGGGCCGCGTCGCCGTGGTGACGGGTGGCTCGGGCGGCCTCGGCGCGGAGAGCGCGCGCGTGCTGGCGAGTCGCGGTGCGCGCGTGTGGATCGGGGCCCGCGACCTCGCGAAGGGCGAGAAGGTGGCCGCGGGGATCCGCGCGACGACCGGCAGCGACGCCGTCGAAGTCGGTGCGCTCGAACTCGGCTCGCTGCCGAGCATTCGAGCCTTCGCGGCGGCGACGCTCGCGCGCCACCCGGCGATCCACCTGCTGCTCGACAACGCCGGCGTGATGGCGTGTCCGCTGGCTCGCACCGAGCAGGGCTTCGAGTCGCAGTTCGGCACCAATCATCTGGGACACTTTCTGCTGACGGGCTTGCTCGCGCCGGCGCTGCGCGCTGGGGCGCCGTCGCGCGTGGTGTGTCTCAGCTCCAGCGGTCACCGCTTCGGAGCGGTGAACTTCGAGGACCCGAACTACAAGACGCGACCCTACGACAAGTGGGAAGCCTACGGGCAGGCGAAGACGGCGAACATCTGGCACGCGCTCGAACTCGATCGTCGCCTGCAAGACGACGGCGTGCGCGCCTTCGCCTTGCATCCCGGCGCGATCATCACCGAGCTGGGCCGCCATCTCACGGCCCAGGACCGTGAGGAGCTGATGGCTCGCGCGCCGGCGGGCGGTTTCCGCTGGAAGACCGTCGAACAGGGCGCCGCAACACAAATCTGGGCCGCAACGGCGTCCGAGCTCGCGGGACGTGGAGGGCTCTACCTCGAGGATTGCCACATCGCCGGCCCGTCGAAGGATCTGATGTCGCAGGTTGGCTACGCGCCGTGGGCGCTCGATGCCGAGCGCGCCGCGCGCCTGTGGTCGCTCTCGGAGCAGCTGGTGGGAGCGAAATCTTGTTGAGTCGAAACTCGATGCGGAGTCTCGTCGCGTTCGGCGCGCTCGCCGCTGCGCTGGGGTCGTCTGGCTGCGTGGTCGCGACGGTGTCGTCGGTCGGCGCCGGCTTCACTGCGAAGGTCGCCTGTTCGCTCGCGTGGAACTCGGGGCAGGACGTGGATGAACTGCTGCGCAGCTACATCAAACCCGAAGCGGCGCCGCTCGGCCCGCTGCTCGGCGTCGTGAAGACGGCGGACGGCGCGGAGGGGCGCGCGTTCTGGGGCCTCGTGCGCGCGCGCGCGATCCATCGCCCGGGTCTCGGCTGCACGCTGCTGCGCGATGCAACAGCGGAATCGCTCGCGTTGCCCGGCGGTGTGGACACGCCGCGCGTGTCACTTCCGCCCGGAGCGCCGTGGCCGCGCGGCAGTGCCGGGTTGCTCGCGCCCGCACCGCGCGCGATCGACGCGGCGATCGACCGCACCTTCGCGGAGCCCGTTCCATCGAACGGGCGCGTGCGCCGCACCACCGCGGTCGTCGTCGCGCACGATGGCCAGCTCGTCGCCGAGCGCTACGCGAGTGGCTATGGCCCCGAGACACCGATGCTCTCGTGGTCGATGGCGAAGAGCGTGACTGCCGCGCTGGTGGCGATCGAGATCGGCGACGGGCGACTCGCGCTGCACGAGCGCGCGCCGGTTCCCGAGTGGTCGTCGCCCGACGACCCACGCCACGCGATCACGCTCGACCAGCTGCTGCGGATGTCGAGCGGACTCGAGTTCGACGAGCACTATGGCGCGGTGAACGATGTCTCGCGCATGCTGTTCACGAGCGGCGACGTCGGCGCATTCGCCGCGAAGAGCAAACTCGCAGCGCCGCCCGACACGGTGTGGAGCTACTCGAGTGGCACGGCGAACATCATCGCCAGGATCCTGCGCGAACTGCACGGCAACGATCTCGGCGCACTGGTGCGCTTCTCGCGCGGACGCCTCTTCGACGCCGCCGACATGACCAGCGCGTTCTTCGAGCCCGATGCGTCGGGCTCCTTCATCGGCTCGTCGTTCGCCTTCATGACCGCGCGAGACTGGGCGCGCTTCGGCGAATTGCACCGCCAGGACGGCGTCTGGTTCGGGCGCCGCATCCTGCCCGAGGGCTGGGTGCGCTACGTGACGACACCGACTCCGCTCGCGCCCGAGGGCAAGTACGGCGCGCACTTCTGGCTCAACGCGGGCGATCCCAAGGATCCGTCCCGGCGGCCGTGGCCGAAGCTGCCGACCGACACCTTCGCCGCGACGGGGCACAGCGGGCAGTACGTGTTCGTGGTGCCGTCGGCGAAGCTCGTGGTGGTGCGACTCGGCCTCTCGCTGCCCGACGACGGCAAAGAAGGCGCCGAGGAACTGGTCGCCGACGTGATCGCGGCGATCGAGGGCCAAACTGCATTTGCGCGCGCCGCCTCTGGTAGCGTGTCGCCGCCCGGCTCCGCGGGCCCGTAGCTCAGCGGTTAGAGCAACCGGCTCATAACCGGACGGTCCCTGGTTCGAATCCAGGCGGGCCCACCATCAACTAGTTGATCTCGCTTTGTCTTGTCTGCCGAGAGCTTGTCGCCAGCTTGTCGCCAACCCGCCTTTGCGGGCCGCAGCACTTCGATCAGCGCATGGTTCGCGAGGCGGGCGTAGCGGCGCGTCGACAGCACCGACGCGTGGCGAAGGGAACGGGAAGCGCCAGCCCATACGCGACCAGAACGGCCAGACCGAGGCCGGTCGCCAGTCGCAGTGTCGCCTTGTCGCCCGGGCTCACGACCGGTCCTCAGTAGAGGTACGAAAGCCAGCTCGCGACGCGGATGTAGACCGCGCCGAGGAAGTTCATGACCGGGTTCTCCCCGGCGTAGACGAGGACCTCGGCTTGACCGCCGACACGCGCGCCGCGCAGGCGCTCGGCCTCGTCGGAGTCGAACTCGATCGACACCGGAATGCGCTGGGCCTGACGCAACCAGTCGCGGTCGTTCTGCACCGTCGGAAGCGAGCCCGACGACGACTGCTGGCCGCTGTCGACGCCGCGGCCGATGCTGCGCACGCGTCCCGCGAGCACCTCGCCAGGCAGTATGTCGAGGACGATGGCGGCTTCATCGCCGACGTCGATGTGGCCGAGGTTGTTCTCCGTCATGTCGGCGCTGATCCACAGGTCGTGCGTCGCAATCAGCGTCATCACCGCCGCGCCGGGCTGCGCGTAGTGACCGACGTCGGTGCTCAAGTCCGTGACCATGCCGCGCGACGGGGCGACGACGTGGGTGTTCGAGAGATCGAGTTCGGCCGCTTCCAGAGCCGCGCGAGCGCTGCGGACCTGGGCGTTGTCGTCCCCGGCTTCGCCGGCCGCTTCCACCGCCATGCGTAACTCCGCCTCGGCTCCGCGAACCTTGCTGCGCGCCTCCGAGCGCGTCGCCTGCGCGATCTCCAGGCGGCGCACCGAGATGGCGCCCGGGTCTTCGCGGTACAGACGCTCCTGGCGGTCGGCGTCGCGCTCGGCCATCTCGCGGTTGGCCTTGGCCACCTCGAGCGCCGCTCGCGCTCCTTCGACACCGGCCTGCGAAGCATTGACGGAATCGCGTGCCACCTCATACGCGGCATGGGCACTCTGCAGCGCGATCTCGTACGGGTGCGGATCGATGTCGAAGAGCGGCTGTCCCGGCTGCACTTCGCCGTTGTCGCGGATGCGGACCTTCACGACCTTGCCTCCGACTTCGGCGGCGACCGGCACCACGAAGGCCTCGATGCGGGCTTGCGACGTGCACGGTGTGAGCCGGTCGCCCACGACGTAGAGGCCGAGGCTGATCAGGATCAGCGTCGCCACGACGGCGGCGCCCTTGCGGGTGCCGCTGCCGACCGCGTCGGCGGCAGGCGCGGGAGGTGTCGATGCGGTGTCCTGGGTCATGGTGTTTCCGGTTGCGGAAGCGGTTCGGAGTCGTCACCGGCGGGCGGAAGCGGAGCGTCGAGCAGCCGCTTCCAATCGCTGCGTTCGCCCATCGTGTCACGGGTCGCGTCGT
>JAGSPS010000202.1 GCA_018262315.1 Deltaproteobacteria bacterium
CCGTGCTCGAACATCCTCGGCACGCACTCGACTGTTGGGGGCTTCCGTCTTGGTTGGGTCGGCGCCGTGCGTGCTTCGGTCGGGATGGTTCGGCGGCCTGCGGAACTGCGCGCGGGACCCTCTCCAGTCCCGTCGCCAGTGAGGTGGTCTGAGATGAGTGCTCGCACGGGAACTCTCGAGGGGAAGATCGCAGCCGTCACGGGTGCGGGACGGGGGATCGGGCGGGAGATTGCGCTCGATTTCGTGCGCGCGGGCGCGAAGGTGGTCGTCAACGATCTGGGGGCGGCGCCGGATGGGACGGGCGCGGCGCGGGTTGCCGACGACGTCGTTGCGGAGATCCGCGCGAGCGGCGGCGAAGCGGTCGCGAACTACGACTCGGTCGCGACGGTCGCAGGAGGCGAGGCGATCTTCCGGGCCGCGCAGGGCGCGTTCGGCGGGCTCGACATCCTGGTCAACAACGCCGGCATCCTGCGCGACCGCACGATTTTCAAGATGACGGAAGACGACTGGGACGCCGTCATCGCGGTGCACCTGAAGGGCCACTACTGCTGCACGGCGCCCTTCGCCCGCTACATCCGCGACACCTCGGGAACTTCGGGCAGTCGAACTACGGCGCGGCGAAGGCGGGGATCGCCGGTTTCTCGCGCGTGCTCGCCCTCGAAATGGCCAAGTACGAGTGCACCGTCAACACGATCTCGCCGGGCGCCGCGACGCGACTCACGATCCCGCTGATGGAAGGGCGCGGCGAAGCGGTCGCAGCAGACGACTGGACGCGCGGGCCCGAGCAGATCGCGCCCATCGTCACGTGGCTCGCGTCGAAAGCTGGCAGCGCGTGGAGCGGCCAGATCGTGAACGTGATGCGCGGGACGATCGGGATCATGCAGCAACCCGCGATCATCCGGTCGTTCCAGAGCGACCAGCTGTGGACGCGCGACGATCTCGATCGCGTGATGCCCGCGATGCTCGACGCGAAGCGCGCCCACGATCTGCGCGCGAAACGGGAAGGCGAGCCGGAGGCGATCTGAGCCGTCTGCGGCTCGCGGTGCAGCGCATCGGCAGTGGCGCCGCGGTGCGGCGGCAGACGCTGCGCAGCGCTCGGCGCCAGCCGGCCGATCGGGTCGAGGGCGGGGTCAAGCGCGCGCAGCGGTCCGTCGATTCGCAGAGTCGGAACCAGTGCGGGCGAGCCCGTCGCGGAGGATCCCATGAGCAGCCGACGCCTCTTCCTGGCCCTTGTGTGCGGTGCCGTGATCGCATCCGCTCCCACCGCGGCGCGCGCCGAGACCCCGAACCCGAACCCGCCGCCGGTCACGCCGGCAACGCTGCCGGCGGCGCCGAACGGCGCCAGCTGCAGCGACGACAGCGCCGCGCGCGATCGCAAGCGCGAGGCCGCGCTCGTCGAGTTGGGCAAGCGGCTTTCTGCCGAGCCGAAGCCCGACGGCGACTACCAGGTGCTGAACCGCAGCGGTCACAATTACGGATCGCAACCGTCGGATCGCTGAGCGCCCCGCCGAGAAGCTTTGTCCGCGGGACCGGGCCCCCTTTTGACAGCGAGGCGGTGCGCTTCGTAAGCTAGGCCCCGCGCCGCCTGGAGCCCGATGAACCCGACCGCGACCGTGCGCTTGCGCCGGGCTACCGCGGCCATCGCCCTGATCTGGGCGTTGGTCGGGTTCGGGCTTTCGATCGCGCTGCACTTCGACGCGGAAGACCGCTTCGGCCCGCCCTTCCTGCTGGAGGGTCTCGCGACCGATCCGTGGGGCATCTCGGTCTTGGCGCCCGAAGCGGCCGCGGCGGGTCTCGAGGCGGGCGATCAACTCGTCGCCATCGACGGCCAGCCGATCGGCGCGGCCGTGCTGTCCTGGCACCGCTTGTTCCGCACGGGTTCCGAGAACGTCTACCGCATCGAGAAGGCGGACGGCCGCGAGCTGGACTACGTGCTCGCGCCGCGCCATCAGACCGATCTGCTGACGCCGCTGATGTGGGTCATGGCGATCGGGCTTCCGATCGTGGGGCTCATCTATCTCGGTGTCGGCCTGTGGGTGTGGCGCCTGCGGCCCAATCGCGCCTCGACCTGGGCGTTCTTCCTGTTTTGTTGCGTGATGGCGGTGGAGCTGGCGTTGCCGCCGGTGCCCGGGCGCTGGGCCTGGGCGCTGGTGTGGATCAACATCCCGCTGATCGGCGCGAGCACGTTCCATCTGTTCACCACGTATCCAACCGAGCCGGCCTGGGTGGTCCGCAACTCCTCGGTGCGTTGGGTGGTCTACGCGATCGCGTTTCCGCTCGGTCTTGCGGCGGCCTTCGAAGGCAGCTTCGGTATGCGGGCGCCGATCGCCAAGACGGCCGCGTTCTGGTTCACGATCGGCATGGCGTTCATCTCGCTCGGGATCGCGGCGCACGCGCGACACGAGTCGCGCGAGGGCAAGGCGGCGGGTCGGGTCGACGTGATGCTGCTCGGCGCCGTGGTCTCGTTCGTTCCGGGGCTGATCGCGCTGATCTCGCGCACGCTGCTCCACACGAGCTTCCCGTGGGTGCTCGGCTTCTTCTCGTTCTTCCTCTTCCCGCTCGCGGTCGCCTACGGAATCATGCGGCGCCAGCTCTTCGAGATTCGCGTGGTGGCGCGTTCGTCGGCCACCTACGGCGCGGTGACACTCGCGATCACCGGCGTCTACGCCTTCCTGATCACCTTCGCCGACGCGGTGGTCTCGCGCTTCAACGTCAATGCGCGCTCGCCGTGGTTCTCGGTCGCGTTCCTGTTCTTCGCGATCCTCGCCTTCAACCCGCTGCGCGACCGCATGCAGGCGCTCGTCGACCGCGTCTTCGACCGCGATCATTCGCTGTACCGGCGCGCCGTGCGCGAGATCTCCGAGGCGATGGTCTCGATGCTCTCCACCAAGGAGGTGGTGGACCGCATCCTGGTCGCGCTCACCGAGACGATGGGCGTCGAGCGCGCGATGGTGATGCTGCAGGAAGAAGGCGGGCGCTGCCTGGTGTCTGCGGCGTCGCGCGGCGAATGGGAAGACGACGCGCTCGGCATCCAGATCGCGCCGGGTCACCCGATTTGCCGCAAGCTGCTCTCGCGTCGCGATGCGCTCGCCCGCGACGACTTCGACGAGGAATCCGACCTCGAGACGCGCGAAGCGTGTCGTGACGTCTTCGACCAGCTCGAAGTCGAGCTGTTGGTTCCGATTCTGTTCGGCGCCGAGCTGCTGGGCGTCGTCGCGGTAGGCCGCAAGCTCTCGGGCGACCGCCTCGGCGCCGACGACCGCCAGCTGCTGCGCACGCTCGCCAACCAGTCTTCGATCGCGATCGAGAACGCCAAGGCCTTCGACGAGATCGCGGATCTGAACGCGACGCTCGAAGCGCGGGTGGACGACCGCACGCGCGAACTGCACCAGGCGCAGGCGCAGCTCGTGCACGGCGAGAAGATGCGCTCGCTCGGCCAGCTGGTGGCGGGCGTCGCGCACGAGCTGAACAACCCGATCGGCTTCGTGCACGCGAATCTCCAGCTGCTCTCGGAGTACGTGCCGAAGCTGGTCGCCGCGCAGCGCGCGGGCGGAGACACCAGCCGCATCGAAGCGGCGATCGAGAAGCTGCTGTCGCGCAGCCGCGAGGGCACCGATCGCGTCAAGCAGATCGTCGCCGACCTGCGCACCTTCTCGCGGATGGATCAGGCGGTGCTCGCGGATGTCGACCTGAACCGCGAGATCGACCGCGCACTCACGCTGATGGAACCGCGCCTGCGCGACACCATCGAGGTGGAGCGCGACTACGCCGAGCTGCCGCTGGTGCGTGGCTACGCCGGCCAGCTCAATCAGGTCTTCACCAACCTGCTGATGAACGCCGCCGACGCGAGCGAAGGCAAGGGCAGGATCCGCATCCGCACGCGTCCCAAGCCGGGCGGAGTACGGCTCGAGTTCCACGACGAGGGCGTCGGCATGTCGCCCGAGGTGCAGGCGCGCATCTTCGAGCCGTTCTTCACCACCAAACCCGTGGGGCAGGGTACGGGGCTCGGTCTCTCGATTTCGTACGGCATCGTCGAGCGCCACGGCGGTCGCATGTTGGTCGGTTCCGAGCAGGGTGAGGGAACGACCTTCGTGATCGAACTCCCGCTGGTCGCGAAGCCGATCGGCGACGCGGGAGCGGGAGAAGCGGAGTGAGCGCCGCGCGGTCGCTGCGCTTCCAGCGCATCACACTCGCGATTGCGTTCACCTGGGCGGCGCTCGCGCTCGTCTTCTTCGCGCGCGCGACGCTGTTCCACGAAGGCGCGACCACCCCGATCCACACCAGCAACACGGCGGGACGCGTGAGCGTCACCTGGGCGGCGCCCGCCGCGGAGGCCGCCGGCGTGCGGCCGGGCGACGAGTTGGTCGCGATCGACGGCCTGCGTTACCTGCAATGGGGTCGCGACGGTCACTGGCGCGAGCTCACGCCCGGCAAGACCAACGTCTACCAGTTCCGCCAGCGCGACGGCCGCGAGTTGTCGGTTGCGCTCGAGCCCGCCCCGACCAGCGCCCAGCCGCTCCCGCAGGTGCCGATCTACGTGGCGTCGTTCGTGGTCGCGTCGGCGTTCTTCGCGATGGGTGTGTTGGTCTGGCTGTTGCGGCGCGGTCGTGAGGAAGCCTGGGCCTTCGGGCTCTTTTCTTGCTTCATCGCCGTGCAGATCTTCACCGCGTTCGACACCTACCGCCAGACGGCCGGCTACGAGCGTGCGGCGATCAACTTCTTCCTGCTCGCAGCGGGCGTCTTCCAGCTCTTCACGACCTATCCGTTCGAGCCGCGCTGGATCGTGCCGCGCCGCTGGTTGCGCAGCGTGCTCTACGGATTCGCCGCCGTCGCCGCGCCGGCCGTCTGGGCGGAGGGGCGCTTCGGCGTTCCGTTCTTTGCGATGGCCCAGATCGGGTTCTGGCTGATGGTCGCCGTCACGATCTTCTGTCTCGGCGCCGTGGCCGTGGAACGGCGGCGGCGGCGCGGCGAGGAAGACGTCGCGCGCGCCGACGTGATGTTGCTCGGCGCGTTCGGGTCGTTCGTGCCGGTGCTCTGTCTGATCATCGCCGAAACGTTCCTGCGCAGCGGCTTCCCGGTGTATCTGGCGCTGCTCTGGTTCATCGTGTTCCCGGTCTCGGTGGCGTACGGCATCGTCAAGAAGGAACTCTTCGACATCCGCCATCTCGCGCGCTCCTCGGTGGCCTACGGCGCCGCGACGCTCGCCATCACCGGCCTCTACGCGCTGCTCGTCGCCGCCGCAGACGCCGCGCTGGTGAGCTTCCACTGGAACGCGCGCTCGCCCCAGTTCACGCTCGTCTTCCTGTTCTTCGCGATCCTGGCGGTGAACCCGCTGCGCGACCGCATGCAGGCGCTCGTCGACCGTCTCTTCGACCGCGAGCACGGCCGCTACCGCCAGGCCGTGCGCGAGATCTCCGAGGCGATGGTGTCGATGCTCTCGATCCAGGAGATCGTGGAGCGCATCGTGCGCGCGCTCTCGGATGCGATGGGTGTCGAACGCTCGATGGTGTTGCTGCTCACCGATGACGAGCGCGCGTTGGTGCCGGCCGCGAGCGGCGGCGCCTGGCATCTGGACGAGCAGCAGATCCAGCTCCCCATCGAGCACCCCGTCTGCAAGTACCTGTGGATGCGGCGCCAGGAGGTTTCGCGCGGCGACCTCGCCCAGGAAGCCGACGCGCAGATGCGCGCTGCCTGTGAGGAGCTCTTCGAGCGCCTCGACGTGGCGCTGCTCGTGCCGGTGCTCTTTGGCGTGGACCTGCTCGGCGTCGTCGCGGTGGGGCGCAAGGCGTCGGGCGAGCGCTTCACGGCCGATGATCGCCAGCTGCTGCTGACGCTCGCCAACCAGTCTTCGATCGCGATCGAGAATGCCAAGGCCTTCGACGAGATCGCGAAGCTCAACGAGACGCTCGAAGCGCGCGTGGAGGTGCGCACGCGCGAGTTGCGCGAAACCCAGGCGCAGCTGATGCAGAGCGAGAAGATGCGCACGCTGGGTCAGCTGGTGGCGGGCGTCGCGCACGAACTCAACAACCCGATCGGGTTCGTGCACGCCAACCTGAAACTGCTCGAGGAGTACGTCGCGAAACTCGCGCGCCTCCAGGAGGAGCGCGCGGACACCGGCCGCGTGCGCGAGGCGATCGCCAAGCTGCTCTCGCGCAGCCGCGAGGGCACCGAGCGCGTCACCAAGATCGTCGCCGACCTGCGCGCCTTCTCGCGCGTGGACCAGGAGGAACTGGCCGAGGCCGACCTGAACGACGAAATCGAGCGCACGCTCACGCTGATGGAACCGCGCTGCAAGAATTGCATCGCGATCGAGCGCGACTTCGAAGCGCTGCCGCGCGTGCGTTGTCACGCCGGCCAACTCAATCAGGCGTTCCTCAATCTCTTGATGAACGCCTGCGACGCGATCGGCGAGCGAGGCCGCATCACGGTCCGCACGCGCGCACGGAACGGGCTGGTGCGCCTCGAGTTCGAGGACGACGGCCCCGGCATTCCCGCCGACGTGCGCGACCGCGTCTTCGAGCCCTTCTACACCACCAAGCCGGTCGGG
>JAGSPS010000030.1 GCA_018262315.1 Deltaproteobacteria bacterium
CTCCCTCAGTTCGAGAAGATCTGCTCACAACCCGTTCCGCTCAGCACCGCGTCGACGGCCTGCGCGTCGCGGGCATCGAGCGCCGCGCGCGCTGCGCGCAGCCAGACGAGGCACTTCGCCTGGTACGGGAACGGCTGTTGTACCCACGGTCGGCCGCCGATCGTGCACTCGACGCGCGCGGCGCCGCGCGCGATCGCATCGGCGTTGGCGAGCAGGAACGGCGCATAGACGCGACCGACATCTCCGCACAACGCGCGCAGCGTCTCGGGGATCGCATCGCGGCGCAGCCAGTCTTCGTCGCGCGGCTCGAGGCCCGAGAGATCCTCGACCGCGTCGACCCACGCGACGACGCGCGGCGCGGAGTCGAGCGCGATCGCTGCGGAGGTCGGGTCGAAGCCCGCGAGCTGCGTGAGCTGGCCATAGAGCGCGAAGTCCGACGCAGCCGGGCGACCGCCGAAGACGAAACGCGACTGCTCTAGGTGCGCGTCGAGCAGACGCAGCAGGCTCCGGTAGCTGTCTTCGATCACCGGCGCCGTCGTTTCGTTCGAGCCCACGACGCCCAGCCGCGCGGTCTGCCGCTCGGCGAAAGCGCGCCCCAGCGCGACGGCCTGCGCCTCCGGCTGATCGGTGCGCGACCAGCGCGGCAGGATCGCGGCGGCCTTCGCAATGTCGGGCGCGAACGCCCAGCGGTAGTGGAACATCGCCTTCGTCAGCCACTCGTCGGCGTAGTCCTCGAGCAGCGCGTCGACAAACGCGAGCGCGGGATCGGGCGGGATCACGGAACGGCCGGGATGAAGCGCCTCGAGACGTCGGATCAGCGGCGTCGAATCGATCGCGGCCTCGAGCTGGCCGTCTGCGCTCCGCAGGATCAGACAGGGCAGCAGCGCGACGCGCGGCCGCGGCAGCCCGCGCGCTTCGCGCGATCCGTGATGGACCCACGCGTACGGGATTCGCCGATAGCGCATCACCGCGCGCAGCTTGCGGCTGTAGGGCGAGCCCGGAGCGCCCACGATGGTCAGCGGTCGATCGATCACGGTGGGTTTCCTTTGCAGTCAGCGGTCGCGCGCGGATGGAGGCGAGAGGAAGGTACGCAGGATCGCGTCGCGTGCGCGGTCGCGGCCGAGTCGTTGGTCGGTGCGCAGGCGATCCCACGCCTCGAACGAGAGCGCGAGGTCGAGCGCCTCGACGAGGTCGGCCGGCACGCGGCGAAGTTCAGGGAGCCAGCGCAGCAGATCCGCACGCAGCGCACGCACGAGTGCGCCGTGCGGGCCGCGCAGGAACTCCGAGCGCCAGCGCTGGATGGTTCCCGAGCGCTTATGGGGCGCGATCTTCTCGAAGAACGCGATGCGGCGCAGGGCGAGCATACGCGCGCGCTTCTCGACGCCCGCTGCCGGCGGATCGCCGCGCAGCAACGGAAGCGCTTCGGCCTCCAGCCGCGCATCCATCTCGGCGAACAGGCTGTCCATGTCGGCGACGTGGCGGAACACGCTGCGGATGCCGGCGCCCGCCGTCTCGGCCACCTGCTGCGCGGTGGGCTGCAGGATGCCGTCGCCAACGAGTTCGAGGAGCGCCTGCACGATCGCCTCGCGACTGCGTTCGCTGCGCCGCTCGCGACCGTCGAGAGAGGGCGCGACGCGCGACGCCTTCCGGCTTCCGGCCGAGACCGCCACTTGACTAAGGGGTTTCTTCGGCGCGCAGGCCCGCGAGACAGCCGGCGCGCTCCCGCGTTCGCCGCCGTCCAGGGCAGGAAGAGCTGCCCGACCTGTTGCGCGAGCAGCGGCAGAAGCGTCGGCTCGAGACTCGACCACGGCTCGAAGACGCCCTCCGCGTGCGGCCACAGCATCCGGTGTATCCAGTCGAGGACGTGCGGCGCGCGGCCCTCGATCAACGCACCCGGCGTCGGATCGGTCCACGCCTCGTAGAGCTGTGCCCACAGTCCGAAATCGCCGAACGCGGGACGCGCGCCGAACAGATAGGGACGCGTGGCGAGGTGTGCATCGAGCAGCCCGATCGTTTCGCGGAACGAGTCCTCGATCTGTGGCGCCGTCTCCGCGTTCGAACCGACGAACCACACGCGGTTCACCATGCGCTCGCGGATCTGGGCGGTCATAGCCGCGTGCTGTTCTTCATTCGCGGCCGGCATCATCGCCCGCGCGATGCGTCCGGCCGAGCAGAGCTGATCCACCTCGCGCGCCCAGCGGTAGTGGAACATCCACTTGTTGCCCCACTCGTCGCCGAACTCCTCGAGCAGCGCGGAGACGAAGGCGGCGACGCGATCGCCGGGGTGGATGCTCGGCTCGGGATGCGCGGCCTCGAAGCGTTCGAGGATCGGCGTCGAGTCCTGGATGCCTTCTCCGTCGGGCGTCACCACGAGCGGAATGATCGGGAGCTTCGCGTACTTCTGGTACTCGGCCTGCGTCGCGACGTTGCGCACGATCCACTCGTGCGGGAGCGCCTTGTAGCGGAAGTACGAGCGCACCTTGACCGAGTACGGAGACAGCTCGATTCCGAAGATGCGGTAAGGACTCGGCATGGGTCTGCTCTCCTTGCGTGCGGTTCAGAACTCTGAGCCGCCCGGCGGGAACAGGCGGCTCTCGTCCTCGCTGCGGGCCGTGTGCTTCAGCCCGATCGCGGCGCCGACGCTACCGCCCGCGAAGCGCGGATTCACGAACTGCGCCGAGTGCGCAGCGCGGAGAGCGACGCCAACGACAGGAACGACGCCGCGGCGCTCGCGAGGCCGTGCGGCTCGGGCACGACGGCGAGGCCGCTCGGGTAGTAGAAGGCCGATGGGTCCGTCACGTGCGTGCCTTCGGCGCTGCTCACGCCGGGAACGAACGAGACGATGCCGGCCCAGTCGCTGCTACTGCCGGTCGAGAGCACGTGGTCGAGCGTGTAGATCGTTGCGCCCGACACCTCGATGCCCAGCAGCGAGCCGCTCGAACGGTCCTGATTGACGCCCTCGAGGTCCTCGGTCAGCAGCGTCTGGTTGCTCGTCGGCGCGCCGGCGAGATCCACCGCGATGAGGCGCAGCTCGTCCTGGAGCGTGCTGCCGCGGTAGCGCGTGTCGAGCACGTAGAGCGGACCCGACGCGTTCTCGATCGCGACGTCGGTCGCGCTGACGATGTCGGTGCGGTCGATCGGGGCCACGGTGTCGTCGCCGATCGCGACGAAGCTCGCCGCCGCGGGGCTTTCGGGGTCGATGCGGAGCACACCGCTCGCATAGCCGGCTTCGGTGTCCTGCCCGGCAACGTAGATGCGGCCGTCCGGGGCGACGGCGAGGCCGCCGGGGCTGATCAGCGGCGGGCCGCTGAAGAGGAGCGTTCGGGCGCCGCTGCTGCGGTCGACGCGCAGTACGCCGCCGTAGGTCGTGATTCCGTCGCGCGCGCAAGCGGCGCAGTCCTCGGCGCTGACCAGCAGCGCGCCGCTCGGGTCGAGCGTGATCCCCGAGAAGAAGCCGAAGGCGATGTCGATCTCGGCGACCACGTGACTCGCGCAGCTCGCCGCCAGGATCTCCACGATCGCGGAGGGCGTGCTGACGTAGATCTCGTTCGCGCCGTGCACCGTGACGTCGTGGATCGAGGAGGTGCACGCGCTGCACGCGCACGATCCCTTGGACGCGCCGCTCGCGCGATCGACGCCGTATACGGTCGGCGGCGACTGCTCGCTGACGACGAGGTCGCCTGGCATCAGCGCGATCGACGCCGACGCATTGGAGCTCAGCAGCGCCACGAAGCCGACGAGAACGAGACCTCGGTCGTATTTCATCGGAGGAGAATGGATCGCAGCGACCGGAAGCGATGTCATGGACGCGACACGCCGCGCCGGTCCTCGCGGATCAGGCGTCCGCGCCGATCGATCGCCCCCCGCAACGCCCGCCGCGGCCCGCGCGAGGCGATGAAGCCGGGCGTATCGCTATGACTGGAGTCATAACCCGTCCCGTGGGGCGCTCCGCAAGCTTCGAGCCTAGAGCGCGAGCCCGCAAGGCGCTCCGGAGGGCGGACGCAGCGTGCGACCGATTGCAACAGATGCGCGCCTCGCCTTCAGCGCCGGGTTGGTTCTCGCCGCGCTCCTCGCGGCGACGGCCTGCGAGCGGGGTGGGCAAGCGGCAGCGGACCTGCCCGCGGGCCGAAGTGAGCACGAGGCGAGCGCGCGCGAGCGCATCGAGACGGCAGTCGTCCAGCTCGACCGCGTGCAGGGACGCCTCATTGCGTCGAGTTCGATCATCGCGCGCCGCACCACGGCGATCGGCGCCGAGGTCCCTGGGCGCCTCGTCGAGGTGCTGGTCGACCTCGGGGACGCGGTCGCCGCCGGCGCGCCGCTCTTCCGGATCGACCCGGTTCCCTACGAGCTGGCGCTCGCCGAAGCCCGCGCGGGTCTCGCGCTGGCCCGCGCCGAGAGCGAGAACGCCGCCGCCGAGGCCGCGCGCGCCGCGCGCCTCGTCGAGCAGAGCATCGCCTCGAAACAGCAGCATGAGAAGCTCGCGACGGCGGCGGCCGTCGCACGGGCGGGCGTCGCGCAGGTGGAGGCCCGGCTGGACCGGGCGGAGCGGGACCTCGCCCGCACGGTGGTGCGCGCGCCCTACGCCGGCAGCATCGTCGAGCGGCGCTTCCACGAGGGCGCGATGGTCGGGCCCGAGCCCGTGGTGGTGCTGGTCGAGGTGGGGGCGCTCGAGGTGGTGATCGACGTCCCGGAGAGCGCGCCGGTGCCGGTACGACGCGGCGACACGCTCCAGCTCTACGCCGCGTCGCTGCCCGAGCCCCTCGCGGCGACCGTCGAGCGTGTCAGCGAGCAGATCACGGCGGAAACGCGCACTTACCGGATCCGGGGTCGCGTGGACGACCCGACGCACACCTTGAAGGCGGGCTCCTACGTACGCGCCGAGATCCTCTCCGCGTCGCGCGAGCCGCGCCCGGTCGTGCCGCGGAGCGCCGTCCTCTCGCGCGATGGCCGCGACTTCGTGTTCCTGGTCCGCGACGGCGTCGTCGCGCGCGTGCCGGTGCGCGTCGGCGCCGGGGAGGAAGACCGGGTCGAAGTCCTCGCTGGGGTCGCAGTCGGCGACCAGGTGGCGAAGGGTGACACCGTTCCGCGTCTCGTCGATGGCCAGCAGGTCGATGTCGCGCCGGAGCCGGCGCGGCAGGGCGGCGGCTCTCGATGAGCCTCTCCGACATCTCGATCCGGCGCCCCGTCTTTGCGGCGATGCTCGTGCTCGGGCTCGTGGTGCTCGGCCTGGTGTCCGTCGGACGCCTCGAGATGCGGCTCGACCCGGATCTCGACTTCCCCTTCGTGCAGGTGATGACGGAGCTGCGCGGGGCTTCGCCCCAGACGGTCGAGCGCGAGGTCACGGATCCGCTCGAGGAGCAGCTCAACTCGATCGAAGGCATCCGCAACCTCAGCTCGCTTTCCTCGGAAGGTCTGTCCCAGGTTTCGATCGAGTTCGAACTCTCGAGCGACGTCGACATCAAGCTCCAGGAGGTCCGCGACAAGGTCGCCCTCGCGCGCCCCCTGCTCCCGCTCGACGTCGAGGCTCCGCTGGTCCAGAAGTTCGACCTGAACGCGATCGCGTCCACCACCATGATGCTCGGTGGCTCGATCTCACTGCGCGATTTGTCGGACCTCGCCGAGCACGGCGTAAAGGAGCGGATCGAGCGCCTGCCCGGCGTCGGTTCGGTCATGCTGATTGGCGCGCGCGAGCGCGAGGTGCGGATCTGGCTCGATCCGCTCCGGCTCACGGGCTACGAGCTCTCGGTGCAGGACGTCGCCGACACGCTGCAGGCGGAGAACGCCGAACTCGCGAGCGGGCGGATCGAGGGGGCGAACCGGGAGTGGTCCGTCACGACCCAGGGCAAGGCGACCAGCATCGACGCCTTCCGCGACATCATCGTGGCCGAGCGTCAGGGCCGCCTGGTGCGGCTCGGGGACGTCGCCGTCGTCGAGGACGGGATGGCCGAGGAACGGAGCGTGGCGCGTCTGAATGGGCGCCCGGGCGTCGCCCTCGAGATCCGCCAGGCGAGCGGCTCGAGCGTGGTCGAGACGGCGCGCTACGTGCGCGCCGAAGTCGCCGCAATCGCCGCTTCGCTCCCGCCCGGTGTCGAGATCAGTATCGCGCGCGAGTACGCGGTGTGGATCGAGACGCAGATCTGGGAGGTGTTCCGCGACCTCGTGATCGCCGCGTTGCTGGTCGTGGCCGTCGTGCTCTTCTTCCTGCGCGACGTGCGCTCGACGCTGATCTCCTCGCTCGCGATCCCGGCGAGCGTGATCTCCACCTTCACCTTCTTCTACGCCTTTAACCTCTCGATCAACAACACCACGCTGCTGGCCCTCTCGCTCGCCATCGGGCTCGTGATCGACGACACCATCGTCGTGATCGAGAGCATCCACCGGAAGCTCGAGCAGGGCCTGCCGTCGCTCGACGCGGCGCGCGAGGGCTCGCGCGAGGTCGGCCTCGCCGTGGTCTCCACCACGCTCGCGGTGTGCGCGGTGTTCGTCCCGATCGCCTTCATGCGGAGCGTCGTCGGCCGCTACTTCTTCGAGTTCGGCGTGGCCGTGACGGTTGCGGTGTGCATCTCGACGCTGGTTGCGCTGACGCTCGCGCCGATGCTCGCGAGCCGGCTGCTGCGCCCGGCCACGGAGCCGCGCGGCGCGTTCCGCGTGTTCGAGCACGCGCTCGACCGGCTGGAGCAGTTCTATCGGCGTGTTCTGGTCGTCGCGCTCCGGCACAAGGCGGTGACGCTCGGGCTGGGCGCGGCCGCGGTGGTGGGCGGGCTGCTCGTCGCCCGCAGCCTGCCCCTCAATCTCTACAGCCGCGACGACATGGGCGAGGTGGCGGTGCAGGCCAAGCTTCCAATCGGGACGCCCCTCGCCGCGACCGATCGGGCCATGCGCGGCATGGAGGAGCTGCTCCGGGCGCAGCCGTTCGTGCGCGACGTGTTCGTCACCGCGGGCAGCGCCGTCCGTCACGAGCCGCACATCGCGCGGGCGACCGTGATGCTCGTTCCGAAGCGAGAGCGCGACGAGGACATCGAGACCACGTTCGGCGAGTTTCGCAGCCGCCTCGAAACGCTTCTCCCGGAGGCGGAGATCGCGGTCGGCCACCCCGCCTACGGCGAGGGCGACGGGGGGTTCACGTCGCTCGTCTACAGCTTGCGCGGGCCGGACCTCGACCGCCTCGAGCGTTACTCGAAGCAGCTGCTGGCGCGCATGCGGGCCGATCGCGACATCGTCGATGCGTCGAGCTCCTTTGAATCCGGCAAGCCCCAGATCACCCTCGAGATCGACCGCGGCCGGGCCGCGAACCTCGGCGTCTCCTCGGTCGCCGTCGGCCGCACGATCCGCACGCTGCTCGCCGGCGAGAAGGTCGGATCGTTCGAGGAGGCGGGCCTCCGCTACGACGTCCGGGTACAGGTGCTGCCCGAGTACCGCGACGACCCGCGCAAGATCGACCTGGTGCGGGTGCGCTCGCTGCGGGGCGAGCTGATCCCGATCACGAACGCCGCCGCCGTGCGGGTGGGAGAGGGGCCCGTCGAGATCCGCCGCGAGAACCGCACGCGCGAGATCCGGCTGAGCGGCGACATGGCGCCCGGCATCCCACTCGGCGACGGCGCGGTGAAGATGGGGGCCTGGGGCGCCGAGCTGGGCATCCAGCCGCCCGACGAACTGGTGGCCGGGGGCGGCGCCCGCACCATGAACGAGACCGCCGAGGACATCGGCTTCGCCTTCGGCCTCGCGCTAGTCGCGCTCTACATGGTGCTGGCGTCTCTGTTCAACTCGCTCACCCACCCGTTCACGATCATGGTGTCGGCGCCGCTCTCCTTCATCGGCGGCTTCGTCGCGCTCGCGCTCTCGGGGCTCGCGCTCGACATGATGAGCGGCATTGGACTCCTGGTGCTGATGGGCCTCGTGATGAAGAACGGGATCCTGCTGGTGGACTACACCAATCAGCTCTGCGAGGCGGGCGTACCCCGCGACGAAGCGGTGCTGCGCGCGGGCCCGGTCCGGATGCGGCCGGTACTGATGACCTCCCTCGCGCTGGTCTTCGGCATGCTCCCCGCCGTTCTCTCCGAGGGCGTGGGCTCCGAGTTCCGCCGCGGCATGAGCGTCATCACGATCGGCGGCCTCATCACCTCCACGGCCCTCACGCTGGTGGTCGTGCCGGTCCTCTACTGCGTTGTGGACTCCGCGACGCGGCGCGTGCAGGGGCTCGCAAGCCGGGCGCGCGCGCGGATCGGCGGGCGAAGGCCCGCGGCGGAGGCGAGGCCCGGCTGAGATCCTGCGGCCGGTGCGCGAGGTCGAACAGTCTCCCGGGTGTACGAACCGCTCGGACGGGCCATCGCACTCGGGCAGAGTGCGGCGTTGGCATGCGAACGGCTTGGGCGGGCGCAGTTCGCGTGGGAGGGCGCCTGTCGCAAAGGCATTGGCTCGGAGTTCGGTTCGGGACACGACTCGGAGCGCGGCTCGGGGCATGGTCAGCGGCGGAACTCAGAGCGACACGATGTGGCCGTCGGCCGGATCGGTCCGGCCCGCGAGAGTGTCCTGGTAGACGCGCTCGAGCGCGGCGCGCCCATCGCTGCGCACCACGTGCAGCCAGGCGTCGCTGGCGTCGCAGAACTTCGTCCAGGCCGCCGCGAGGCGCTCCGACAACCGCTGCGGCCCCCAGTCCTTCGACCGCTTCACGATCTGGGCGGGCGCGAAGAAGAACTCCGGTTTCGGGCCGGGCAGTCCCGCGCTGTTGCGTGCGGCCGACCAGTGCGTGGCGCCGATCGCGCAGTCGTATTGCAGCGCGTCGCCGAAGTGGCGGTGCACGGCGGCGGTGACGGCGCCGTCGCCCGCCATGTCCACGAACACTGCGGGCTCCTGCGCGAGCGACGCGATCTCGTCGTACAGGACCACCCGGTCGTAGAACCCGAGCGCGCGCACGAACTCCGCATTGCGCGCCGAGGTGAGCCCGATCGCGCGGGCGTGTCCGGTCTGTTTCACCTGGAAGGCGAGCGCGATCGAGGTCTTGCTCGAAGCGCTCGAGATCACCACCGAGCGCGCGCCCCGGTAGTCCTGGTCGGCCAGGAAGTCGTCCGCGAGGAACGAGGTCATGAACAGGCCGCGCATCAGCAGGATCGCGTCTTCGCGCCGCTCGGCGTAGACCGCGTCGCCGGTCGTGGGCAGGTACTGCGCGTAGACGGGGGCGAGACCGGCGCGGTGCGGAGCGGCGTCCACGATCTGAGCGGGTGACACAATACCAGGTTGGATCACGAGATGGCGCGCCATCGGATAGAAGCCGAAGCAGCGGGTGCCTTCCGCTACCTCTGGATGGGTCGAACGGATCACCTCCGCGAAGCCCATCACCGGGATGCGACCCCAACCCGCTTCGCACGGGAAGAAGCGCCAGTAGCCGAGGCTGTCGCCCGAGAGCGCGTACGAGATGTTGTTCGCCGTGAGCGCGAAGCGGTCCACGCGGAACAGCACCTGGCCGGGTGCGAGATCGGGTACGGGCCCTTCCACGAAGCGGGTCTGCTTCCAGTCGGATCGCCCGACCTCGAATGCGAGTCCTTCGTCTGCCAGCGGGTCCTCGTTCGGATTCATCGCCCGTCCTCAGCCGGCCGCGTCGAGCCGGCGCACCGCGACGACCAGCAGCGCAGCCACCGCGACCTCGATGGCAATGAACGCCGCAGCGAACGCCGCGCCGTGCAGCGCCCAGGCGAGCGTACGCACGACCGCGGCGGCGCCGAGCATGCCAGCCGGGACGAGGAGCAGCCGCGCGTTGCCGGTCCTGGCGCCGAGGATCATCGTCGTACCGGCCGCGAGGAAGAACGACGCGAAGTCGCCGATCTGCGTGCTCCGCCCGAGGCCGTCGAGCAGCGGCATGCCGAGACCCTCCGCCGCGCGCCCCGGCTTCGCAATCCAGACGAGACCTTGCAGCGCGAAGAAGACGCCGAGAAACGTCGTCGCGATTCGAAGCGGGGAGCGCATCGGAATCTCCTTGGGACGAGCTCCGCGCGCTTCATCCGGCGCGCGCGATCTTCAGCGCGCGATCTCGTTCCGGCAGGCCGCTGTGCGAGATCGCGACGCCCGCGACCCGCTCCCGATGTTAGGGAAGGATGCGCATTCCGATGATTCCGCCCCAGTCGTGCAGCACGAAGACGAGGTCGCGCTGGCCCGGCACGCCGAGGCGCGCGGTACGCGAGCACCCGCAGCGTGTTTTTTCTCGAACGACTCGTTCAGCTGCGAGGCGCCGATGCGCCGGATCGCGGGACGGGTGACGGGGCGGAACCGGGGACCAGTCCGCGGTCTACGCCCGGCGGCGTCCGAGGGCGCCGAGGCCGCCGAGCCCGAGCGCCAGCAGCGCGGCGGCGGCGGGCTCGGGCACCATTTCGAGCTTCACCGAGTCGAGCATCGCACCGAACTGGTCGCCGCCCTGGTTTCCGAAGACGATCGAGACGGTCGTGGGCACGAGCACGTCGAACGAGCCGCCGTACTCCGCGAACGGGTCGCCCTGGTTCGCGGTGATGGTGGTGGCGAAGAGGCCGCCGATCGACACGTCGACGACGTTCGGGATCTTCGCGTTCGTTTGGGTGAAGCCGGAATCGGTCCCGGAGAGCTGGAAGCTGAATTCGTAGCTCCCGGCCGCGAGGTTCAACGCGATGCTGCTGGTGAGGACGCCGGCATTATTCGTGCCGCCGTCGAGATCGACGCACTTCCCGGCGCCGCCGAAGCAGTCGATGCCATAGTCGCCGTTGGCGATCAGATCGACGCTGCCATCGGAAACCGTCCACTGCGCGAAGGCGGTGTAGTTGACCTTGCTCTGGCCGCTCGCTCCGTCACCGCTGCCGGTCTCGCCGTCGAAGCTGTCCTGGAACACGACCACGGGCGTCGCACTTGCCGGTGCGCCACCGAGTGCCATCGCCACGGCGCCGATGACCACCGCCATCACCACGCCGCTAGTCTGCTTCCGCATCGATGACCCCCGTTGAGCTTCCACTACGAAGGGGGAGTGGTGTCCCAGTGGCGTTGGTGGCAGGGCGCCCGGCCGAGATTGTGAAGAGCGAGGAGAAGATGGCGTTCGATCCGTTTGCGGCCGCCAGGACCCGTCCCGGACGGATGCGCAACCGTTTCCGCAAGGCGGCGAACTTCGGGGGAATGGCCGGCCAGAGCGCTTGCGCACGGCGGCATCGGACGCGCGCCTCGGCTTCCTGTCGAAGCGGCGCTTCGTGATCGGCGCGAGCGACACGCCCTTCCCAGGCGGTGCCGATCTGAGCGCCGTGTCGAAGGCGAGCGGAGCGCCCTGGATCCTGTGGGGTTCGACGCTCTCTCCGTTCGCGCTGAAGGTCGAAGCGATGCTCCGCTTCGCGGGCGTACCGCTTCGCTGGCTTCCCGCGCAGGGACGCTTCGCCGAGGCGCTTCGTTTCGAGCGCCGCCGCCGCGCGCTGATCCGCGGCAGGATCGCGCTCAGCTGGCCCGAGCGGGACCCACAGGGCGAGTTCCCGCTCGTGCCGTTCCTGTTCGGGCCGCGCGGCGAGAACCTCTACGACTCCTCGGCGATCGGAGTCTGGCTCGATGCGCAGGGCTGGACGCGCGAGGCCCCGCTGCTCCCGAGGGCGGACGCCACGCTGCACTTCGCCGTCCGGCTCGTCGACGAAGCGCTCGACGAGGTGGGCCTCTACCTCGCGCACCACAACCGCTGGGTGGTGTCGGCGCGCGACAACGACGCCGGCGCGCGGCTCGCGCGCGAGATGCGGCCGCTGCTCGGCCCGCTCGCGCCGCTGCTGGGCCGCTCGTTTCCGGCTCGTCAGGTGCGCCGCCTCCCGTATCTCTTCAGTGTGGCGCCCGGCGGCGCCCAGTTCGCCGACCTCCCCGCTCGGCTGCGACCTCCCCGGCGTTTCGGATTTCCGCCGACGCACGCACTGCTCGACGGCGCCTACGCGCTCCTCGTCAGCGCGCTCGAGCCGCTGCTCGGCGCGCAGCCGTTTCTGTTTGGCGAGCGCTTCACGATCGCCGACGCGAGCGTGTACGGTCAGCTCGCGATGAACCGAGCGGATCCGAGCGCCGACGCTCGATTGCGACACCTCGCGCCAGCCGTGCACGGCTGGGTCGAGCGAATCGCCCATGGCGAGTTTCGCGGGCACCGGCGCGACGGGCGGCTCGCGCTGGCTGCGGCGCACGCGCCGCTGCTCGCCTGGATCGCCGACACCTTCGTCCCGCTGATGCAGCAGAACCACGACGCCTTCGAGCAGCATCGCGCCCGCGGCGAGACGCGCTTCAACGAGAGGGCTTTCGACGCGGGCCGCGCGCTCTACGACGGCGTGCTCTGCGGGCACCCGTTCCGCAGCGTCGCCAAGAGCTTTCAGGTGCGCGTGTGGCGCGCCTTGCGCCGGGAATGGGACGCGCTCGCGACGGACGCGAGGGCACAGCTGGCGACGCTGCTGCCCGCCGCGGTAGAACTCGACCGCGACGGCTTTGCGGCCGGCACGGAGATCATCGCCGCATGAGTTCGCCCGTCCGCTGGATCGCGCCGCGCCTGATGGCCGCCTACACGAGCCCGCGAACGCGCGCGGCGCGCCGCGCGATCGCCGAGTGGCGCCGCCGCAGCACGCGCCGCCCGCATCAGGTGCACTACTTCCACCAGGTCGACGATCCCTACTCCCAGCTCGCCGCGCAGCTGCTCGAGCGCTTCGTGACGCACTATGATGTCGACCTCGTTGCGCACCTCGTGGGCCCGCCCTCCGACGCGGCGGCGCCCGAGCGCGCGCGACTCGAAGCGTTCGCGCGCAAGGACGCCGCCGACGTTGCGCCCGGCTACGGGCTCGTCTTCCCGCGCCGGGAGACGGCGCCCGCCGCAGCGGACGTCCAACTCGCCGCGCGCGTACTCGCCGCCGCGATCGCCGGAGGGCGTTTCGCGTCGGCAGCCGCGGCCGTGGGCAGTGCGCTCTTCGACGGCGATCGCGCGAGCCTTGCGCGCTTCGCAGATCTCGTGGGCGCCACCGGCGACGAAGAGGCGCGCGCGGCCATCGAAGCGGGAAGCGCGGAGCGGCAGCGTCGCGGCCACTATCTCGGCGCGATGTTCTGGTACGGCGGCGTGTGGTACTGGGGCGTCGATCGGCTACACCATCTCGAGCGCCGGCTCGTCGCGCTCGGCGCGCGACGCGCGGGCGCCCACGCCGACTCGCACGCCGATTCGGGTTTGGCGCTACTCGCGCCACGGCCCGGTCCGGGTCGCGATCCGCTTCCGCCGTCGCGCGAGCGTGTCGTCCTCGAGTGCTTTGCGTCGCTCCGGAGCCCCTACAGCTACATCGCGCTCGAGCGGACCTTCGATCTCGCGCGCCGTCTTCCCGTCGCCCTGGTGCTGCGGCCCGTGCTGCCGATGGTGATGCGCGGACTTCCCGTGCCGCGCGAGAAGCAGCTCTACATCGTGCTCGACACCAAGCGCGAGGCCGAAGACGCCGGCGTCCCGTTCGGTTGCGTCTGCGATCCCGTCGGGCGACCCGTCGAGCGCTGCTTCTCGCTCTACCGGTGGGCGCGCGAGCGCGGCCGAGCGGGGGAGCTGTTGCTGTCCTTCACGAGCGCCGCCTTCGCGCAGGGCATCGACACCGGATCGGATGCCGGGATACGCATCGTAGTGGAGCAGGCCGGGCTCCCCTGGCGCGAGGCGCGCGAGCACCTCGACCGCGACGACGGCTGGCGCGCCGAACTCGAAGCGAATCGCGAGGCGCTCTTCGCGCTCGGACTCTGGGGCGTGCCGAGCTATTGCCTGCGCGACGCCACCGGCGCCGCCGTGTTCGCAACCTGGGGACAGGACCGGCTCTGGCTCGTCGAGGCGGAGATCCGCCGGAGACTCGCGTTGGAATGCCGATGACGCCGACCTCTTCGTCGCCGACGACGCCGCTGCGCGTCTACGGCTCCTCGATCTCGTACTTCACCGGCAAGCTCGAGGGCTACCTCCGCTACAAGGAGATTCCGTACCAGCTCGTGCCGATGACGCCGCTCGTGCGCGCGAAGGTCGGCCGGCGCACCGGCACGCCGCAGATGCCAGCCGTCGAGCTCGCCGACGGTCGCTGGATGACCGACACCACGCCGATGATCGACTGGTTCGAGTCGCAGCACCCGGAGCCCGCGGTGCTTCCGCGCGATCCGCTCCAGGCGTTCGCGAGCCGGCTCGTCGAGGACTACGCCGATGAGTGGCTCTGGCGGCCGGCGCTGCACTATCGCTGGAGCTACCGCGCCGACGCGCTGCTGCTGAGCCGCCGGATCGTCGACGAGATGATGCCGCGCGTGCCCGTTCCGGGTGCGCTGAAGCGCTTCGGCATCCGCCAGCGCCAGCTCCGCCGTTACGTGCGCGGCGACGGCGTGACCGCCGCGACGCGCGAAGCCATCGAAGGCATCTACCTGCGCAGCCTCGATCAGCTCGAAGCGATCTTCGCGGAGCGCCCGTTTCTATTGGGTGCGCGACCGACGCTCGCGGACTTCGGCTTCTTCGCGTCGATGTTCCGCCACTTCGGCCTCGACCCGACGCCGGCCGCGATCATGCTCCGGCGCGCGCCCGCCGTCTTCGCGTGGCTGGCGCGACTCTGGAATGCGCGCGGATCGCGAACGCACGGAGAGCTGGTCGCCGGCATTCCGCCCGACTGGCGCCCGATCCTTTGCGAGATCGGCGGCGCCTACCTCCCGTACCTGTGCGCGAACGCGGAAGCGTGGAAGGCGCGCCAGCGGCGCTTCGACGCGGAGATCCGGGGCGTTCCCTATCGCTCGCTTCCGACTTCGCGCTACCGCGTCTGGTGTCTCGAAAAGCTGCGCGCGCACTTCGAGGCGCTCCCGGGCGGCGCGCGCGAGGCGGCAAGATGCGTCCTCGAAGCGCATGGTTGCTGGGAGCCGCTGTGGCGCGTCGATGCGCCGGCGTCGGGCTACGACCGGTCGGGCGAAGCGCCCTTCGCGCGGGGACTCCCGGTGTTCGGCGGCTGAGCGCCGACCGTCGCGAACGCGCCGCCCGTGCCAAATGCGCGCTCCGCGAAACGTTCTCCGATCCGCGCGTAGCCGGCCGCGCTGGGATGCAGGCCGTCGGGAAGGTCACCGGCGTCGGCCTCGCCGAAGAGCGCAAGACCGTCGAGATGGTGCTGGTTCGCGTCGCCACCCGCGCGACGCTTCTCGACGACGTCCGCGACGATTTCGCGGATCCGCCGCAGCGTGAGGCTACCCGGGCGCAGTTCGGCGGGGCCATCGAGGACGACCTCGTGGTCGCCGGCGCGCACGGTCGGGCCGACGTGGTCTTCGGCGATCGGGCACAGGATCGGCGATACGAGCAGTATCGGCGTCACGGGCTTGCGCTCGCGGATCGTGTCGAGAAAGGCGTGGAGCGCGGGGACGAAGCAGCGCTCCTTCATCGAGTCCGCGTTCACGATGTTGATGCCGACCTTCGCGGAGATGCAGTCGGCATCGAGTTCGCGGATCGTGCGCGCGACGAAGCCGTCGAGGTGACACTGCCCGGCGAAGCCGAGCGAGAGCAACTCCACCCCCGCGCGACGCGCCGCGACGGCGGGCCAGATGCCGAGCGGCGTCGCGGCCTCCATGCAATGACTGATCGAGCTTCCGTAGTGCACCCAGCGTCTGCCCGTTCGCACGCGGGGCGCGACCTCGGCGCCCGCGTCGATGCGCAGCGCGCGCAACTCGACCGCCGCGGCCTGCGGGAGCCAGAGCGCGACATCCTTCATGCCGGGCGGGAGCGCGTCGAAACGCAGCGTGCAGGGAGCACCCGGCTCGACGCGCGCCCCGGGCGGGATGCGCGACAGGTCGACGACGATCGTGTTGCCGCTGTCGGTCGCCTCCGATCGATGGTGCGCGCCGCTCACGGCGAGGTCGAAGACGGTGGGGGCGCGCAGCTCGCCTTCCAGGCGAATCGCGGTCACCATCGCGTCGAGTTCGATGCAGGTCGCGGTCGTGCGGAACGCGAGCCGGACGCCGGACGTCATCTGCACGATCAGATCCATGAATGCGTCGGGGATCTGCGGCGCCGTCCACGCCGGAAGCCGGCGCGGCGAGTAGCCGGTCGGCGAACGGCGCAGCTCGAGCGCGCCGACGACTTCCACCGGACCTGCTTCGAACGGAATCGCTCGCATCTCCGCTTCAGCCTCGCCTGCCGGGGGTCGCTCGGTTGTTCCACGAAGCCGGCATCGGCGGCCAGCGGCCGACCCCGCCGTCCTCGACGAGCATGCCCGTCAGCGTGCGATCGCTGTGCTGCGAGCGCCAGGTGAGCATCGCCTGCGCGTGATCGAGCACGACGGCGCCGCCGGTCACCGCGGTGCGCCAACTCGGATCGGCCGCGAGGTCGAAACAGAGCGAGGAGCCGTCGCCGAAGTGGACGTACGCGGCGCGGTCGCTGCGCAGCACGGCGAGGTGCTGTCGTTCGAGGCGCCGGTCCCAGGGCCACGCGTGGGGACCGTGCGGGAGCATCGTGAAACGCCAGTCGAACTCCCAGTGCGCGGCGTCGCGCCACCAGGGCGGCGACTCGCCGCGCAGGAAGGGCGTCAGCGGCAGGCCGTCGCACTGCGCCGGCGTTTCGATCCCGAGCGCGTCGCAGAGCGTCGGAAACACGTCCACGTTCTCGGTGAAGTGTTCGACCGTGGAACCGTGCGCGGCGCGGTGGCGCGGATCGCGCACGATCCCGAGCACGTGATAGCTGCCCTCGAAGAAGCCGCCCTTCTGGATCAGCCCGTGATCGCCGAGCTGCTCGCCGTGGTCGGACGTCACGAGGATCCAGGTGTCGTCCCAGTGACCGAGGCGCTCGAGCGCTTGCCAAACGCGGCCGAGCTGGTGATCGACTTCGCTCAGCATCCCGAAGTACTGCGCGCGCAGCTGGCGGATCGCCGCCTCGCCGCGCGGAGCTGCGGTCTCGCGATGGATCATCAAGCCCTCGTGCAGGCGGTGCCGCTCGGCGGCAGGTGCGATCGGCAGCGGCACCGCAGCGGGGTCGTAGGCGCGGGCGAATTGTCCGGCTGCCGCGTACGGCGGGTGCGGGCGGAAGTAGCTCGCGTGCGCGAACCATGGACCGCGTTGCCGCTCGATCCACTCGATCAGCGCGTCGGTCAGGAACGCCGACACGCCGTGCTCGATCGGGCGGTCGGATTCGAGCGCGAGCGCCTCGTCGGCGTCGGCGGGCGCCGGGTAGCCCAGCTCACGTAGCCGCCCGATCCAGGCGCGCTGAGCGCCGCCGGTGAGTTCGAGGCCGACGTCGAAGCCGGGCAGCACGCCCTCGTAGTTCGAGAGCCGCGGGTCGTCCGGACCGCTCGCGTCGCGCGGGTCGATGCTCTGATCCGTGTAGCCGAAGAGCGTCGGCGCAAGGCCGGCCCGCCGCGCCGCGTGCGCCAGATTGTCGAAGCGCGCGTCGAGCGGCGTGCCATTCGCCACGACGCGGTTGTTCAGTTGATACGTCCCGGTGTAGAGACAGGCGCGACCGGGACTGCAGGGCGCGGCCTGACTGTAGTGACGCGCGAGCCGCACGCCCTCGACCGCAAGCCGGTCCAGGTTCGGCGTGCGCACGATCGGATGACCGGCAACCGAGAGACAGTCGCCGCGGAACTGGTCGAGCGTCACGAACAGGATGTTCATTCCGCCGATCGTAGCCG
>JAGSPS010000203.1 GCA_018262315.1 Deltaproteobacteria bacterium
CAGCTCCAGTTCCTTGGGCGTCAGATTGAGGGCGGTGTCGCCGTGGCGCGCGCTGCGGTGGAGCAGGTCGACTTCGAGTGCGCCGACGCGCGCGACCTCGACGCGCGTCGGTGGACGCCGCAGCAGTGCGCGCAGCCGCGCGGCGAGTTCGACCAGCGCGAAGGGCTTCACGAGGTAGTCGTCGCCGCCGCGGTCGAGACCCTCGACGCGATCGTCGACGCCGTCGCGCGCCGTCAGGATCAGGATCGGGATGCCGCCGCTCTTCGCGCGCAGCGCGTCCAGCACCTGGTAGCCGCTGCCGCCGGGCACCATGACGTCGAGGATCGCGGCGTCGAAGGCGATGCGTTCGATCGCGGCGAGCGCAGTGGAAACGTCCGCCGCGCGCTCGACCTCGTAGCCGCGGTGCGCGAGCCCCGAAGCGACGGCCCCGGCCGTCACCGCGTCGTCCTCCAGGAGCAGCAGCCGCACCATGGCGGCCAAACTACTTCTCGAACGCGGCGGTTGCATGCGTGCGGATCTCGTTGCGCCTCGTGCCTGCGGATCCAACGTGACCGAGCCAAGCGACGAGGTCATCGGGTGAGCGATGAAGTTCCGTTCATGGCTGGTGGGAGCAGGTTCGTCGCGCCTACCCTGCGGGTGTGACGAACCCGACGCATGTGTTCCGCCCGGCGGTGCAGTCCATCGGAGCATCGCGCTGGCTGACGGCGTGGGTGGTCGTGGCGGTGGCGCTCTTGGTCGTGTCGCTCGGAGGCGCGCGCGACTTCTCGCACATCGACGAGCATCGCTACGCCGAGGTGAGTCGCGTCATGGCGGCGCCCGGTGGCGACTGGCTGGTGCCGCACCTCAACGGCGCCGTCTATCACGACAAGCCTCCGCTCTTCTTCTGGATCGCCGCGTCGGCGCAGCGGCTCGGAATCGCGCTTCCCGCCGCGGCGATCCTGCCCTCGCAGCTCGGCGCGGCGGCTGCGCTGCTCGCCGTCTTCGGAATCGCGCGGCGCCTCGCCGGGCTGGAGGCAGCGCTGGCGAGTCTCGTGCTCCTCGCGAGTGGCGTGCGCTTTGCGAGCTTCGCCGGTCGGGCCAATCTCGATGCGCTGCTCACTGGCTTCGTCGCCGTCTCGCTCTACGCGTACATCCGCGGGGACGAAGCGAACGAGCGGACGGCTTCGCGCGGCTGGTACGCAATCGCCTGTCTCGCCGCAGGGCTCGGCGTGCTCGTGAAGGGACCCCTCGCGATCGCGATTCCGGCGCTGGCGATCGCGGCTTCGCGCCTGCTCGAGGGGCGCGCGCGGAGTTTCGTCTCGGTCTGGGTGCCGGCGGCCTTCGCGCTCGCGCTGCTGCCCGTCGCACTGTGGCTCCCGGCAGCGGGCGCACATGCGGGCAGCGACTACGTCGCGAGAATCGTGATGCGCCACGCGGTCGAGCACTCGCTCGGCCTCGTGGCACACGGCGGGGCACCGCTCGACTACCTGCGCATCTTCCCGGTGGCGTTCCTGCCCGGCGCGGTGCTGCTGCCCGCTGCCTTCGCGACGTTGTCCTGGCGGCGGCCGCTCGCTCGAGCCGATGCCTTTCCGCTCGCGTGGTTCTGCGGCGGGATCCTGCTGCTCTCGTTGTTCCCGGTGAAGCGCCACCACTACCTGATGCCGATCTATCCCGGCGCCGCGCTGTTCGCGGCGCGCCTCGCGACGCGCGACGTCGGGCGACGGCTGGGCGAGCGCCGCATCGCGCGCGTCCTGCTCGCGGCCGGCCGCTTCGCAATCGCGGCGCTCGGGGCCGCGCTCGGCGTCGCGCTGCTGCTGGCGGCGCTGCTGTCGTGGTTCGGTGTGGATCCGAGCGCAGTGATCCAGGCGCCTTCGCGCGCGGCGAAGGGGGCGGCGACCTGGCAGCTCGTCGTCGCTGCGTCGTCGCAGACGATCGCGCTCGGCGTCGCACTCGGGATCGCGTCGCTCGCGGGCATGCTGCTCGCTGTCGCGCCCGGGTCGCGTTCCCGGCGCGCAGCGGGACTCGCCGTGATTGCGCTGGCGGCGACGCTGGTACAGGCGCGGGTGATCGAACCGATCCTGGAGCCGGGTCGCGAGAAACGCGCCTTCCTCGAGTCGGTGGCGGCGCGCATCGCAGACGGCGCAGTCGCCGATTACGGCGGCATGCACTTCGCGGCCAACTGGGTGCTGCGGCGCGACGTCGTGCCCCTGCTCGGCGACGGGAACTCTGCCGAGCGCTTCCTCGCGGAAAGCGCGACGCGCCCCGCCTTCCTGCTCGCCGATCGCGCGAACCTCGATCGGAAGGGAATCCCGGCGGGCGTACACCCGATCGTCGAATGGCCGCGCGCGCTGGCGCCGGATCTGGTGCTGCTCGGGTCGCAGGAACGATGAAGGGCGAGCCGAAATTAGACGGTGACACCGTTCTGGATCCGCACCAGTTCGCGGTACAGGCCCGGTTTCTCCATCAGCTCGTCGTGAGTCCCGAGCTGCGAGACGACGCCGTCTTCGAGCACGACGATCTTGTCGGCGTGGCGGATCGTCGAGAGGCGGTGCGCGATCACGATGACGGTGCGGTCCTGCAGCAGCGCGTCGATGGCGCGCTGCACGAGCTGTTCGCTCTTCGCGTCGAGGGAGCTGGTGGCCTCGTCGAAGATCAGCAGCGACGGGTTCTTCAGCAGCGCGCGCGCGATCGTGATGCGCTGGCGCTGGCCGCCCGAGAGTTTGGTGCCGGCGTCGCCGACGGGCGTGTCGTAGCCCTCGGGCAGCGAGACGGCGAACTCGTCCACGTAGGCGGCGCGCGCTGCGGCGAGGATCTCCGCCTCGGAAGCGTCCGGGCGCCCGTAGCGGATGTTGTCGCGGATCGTGCCGCCAAATAGAAACGGCTCCTGCGACACCACCGCAACCTGCTCGAGCAGCGCGTCGCGCGAGATGCGGCGCAGGTCGACACCGTCGATCTCGATCGAGCCGGATTGCGGCTCGTAGAAGCGCAGCAGCAGATCGGCGAGCGTCGTCTTGCCGCTGCCGGTGCGGCCGACGAGGGCCACCACTTCACCGGCACGCACGTCGAGCGAGACGTCGCGCAGCACCGGCTCGCGGCCGTACGAGAAGGAGACCTTGGCGATGCGGATGCCCCGGTGGATCCCGTCGATGCGCACGGCGTCGGGTCGGTCGGCGGTTTCGGAGGGCGTGTCGAGCAGCTCGAAATAGCGCTCGGCCGAGGGCAGCGCGTCCTGGAGCTGCGTCCAGCTCTTGGTGAGTTCCTTCGAGGTGCGCTGCGTGGTCAACATCACCGTGATGAAGGCGGCGAGCGAGCCGGGCGAAAGTCCCCAGCTCCCATCGAGCGCGAGCAGCGTGCCGATCGCGAGAACCACGAGTCCGGCGATGTTGCTGAGTCCCTCGACGGCGCTGCGCGAAGAGACGCGACTCGACACCACCCTCATGCTGCGGCGAAACAGGCGCATGTTGTTGTGCGCAAAGGCCGTCTCTTCGTGGGGTTCGGCGCGGAACGCCTTGATCACCTTGATGCCCGAGAGGATGCCGACCAGGCGTTGCGTCACTTCGCCGACGGTTTCCTGGCGGCGTCGCGCGCGGGTGCGGATGCTGCGGCCGAAGGCCGCCACCACGGCGGCCAGGACCGGCGCGATCACGAGCGTCACGCACGCGAGCTGCCAGGAGATCACGAGCAACGTGCCGACGCCGACCACGATCGAGATCACGCCCTCGACGATGTCGCCCGCCAGCGTGCGCAGCAGGGAGTGGGCGATCATGCTGTCGTTCAGCGTGCGCGTCAGCGCATCGCCGCGCTGCATGTTCTGGTGGTGCGCGAGAGGCAGCCCGAGCAGCTTGGTCGCCATCTGCTGCTGGATGTCGATCAGCACGCGGCCCATTGCGTATTCGGAGAGATAGTCCTGGCCGAAGTGGGCGAACGGGAGGATCAGCACGACCAGGAGCCCGGCCAGCAGCAAGCCCCAGAAGCGGTCGGCCGGCGTGAGGTCGTCGCCGACGACCGGCGGCGGCGCGGGTTCGCTCGCAGGCGCGCCGGGCAGTCCCGGCAATTTGGGCATCGACAGGCTCGCGTCGCTCGGACTCAGGACCTCGGGCAGCGCGTGGGTCGCGACGCGCGCGAGACCGGGCCACGCGAGGCTCGGTCGCTCGCCGCCGGTGCGCGCGGCGGCGGCGGGGAGCACGTCGTCGAGCAGTGGCTTCAGCAAATACGTGCGCGCCATCCGCGCGCCCGAGTAGACGGTCGTGCAGAACAGACCGAGCAGCAGGATCCCGACATAGGGCCGCACATAGGCGACCAGCCGGAGCAGGGGAGATCGGTTCATCCGAGCTGAGGGGACCGAACTGGCCGGGCGGCGTCAACCCGCGCGTCCGAGACGGGTGCCGGGGGGAATCGAGGAAGCGCGGATCGACGAGGGGTGTCCCTCGAGTCCACGCCCAGGTCAGTGCGAGGACCGTCCCCTTTCTCCTCAAGTCAGGTCGGAGAGGATGGCGTCGCCGGCGCGCCAGCCGAGCAGGCAGTCGCCCTCGACGCCGAGCACGCCGACTTCTTCGCGGGGCAGCCGGTAGACCGGTGGTTTCGAGAGCAGGCGCAGTTCGACCTCGCTCGGCCAGCCGGCGCCGGGCGCCGGGTCTTCGAGCGCGAGGTCGTCGTCCCAGCGGGGTCGCGCCACGGGCGCGGCGCGGCGCGCGCGCTCGCGTGCGAAGGGCATCAGCTCGAGCAGCGACTCGGTGACGTCGGCCTCGGCCTGCGCCGCTTCGGTTTCGCCCGGCGGGATCACGTAGCTCGCGATGACCTGCACGTCGCGCCCGGCCTTCTCTGGGAACAGCCCGATGCGCACCAGGTTCGCGGCTTCGAGCGGTGCGCGAGCGTCGCGTACGCGGATCACCCGGCGCGCCATGCCCTCCGGAACCGCGTCGCGTGCGACCTTCAGCGCGGTCCAGCCACGGTGTCGCAGCACGGGCGGCGCCGGCAGGAAGTCGGGTGCGCAGCCCGAAGCCTCGAGCCACGTCGCGAGCGGTCCGAGCGGCGCGTTCAGGACCAGCGCGCGGCCGAACCACACTTCGTCGCTCATCGCCGGCGCGACGCCGGCCAGCTCACCCACCGACACCAACTCGAAGCGGCCGGGCAGCAGCCGGATCTCGCCGTGCAGCGCATGGAAGCGACGGCGCAGCAGCCCGATCAGGGTTTCCTCGGCCGACTCGAAGCCGGCGCCGCCTTCGAGCGCGCCGCCGAGCAGGCGTGCGCGCGCTTCGGGCGGCGCGAACGGCGTCGCGACGTTCACCAGCGCGCGTATCTGCGCTTCGAGCCACGGCACCAGCGAGTCCGGCGGTTGGCTCACCTCACCGGGCAGACCGCGCGCGTGGCGCGGCGCGCGCGGCGACGCGGCGCGACCGAGTCCGGCCGCGCTGCGCGACGCGCGCACGACCGGCGAGTCGAGCAGCGCCTCGCGTTCTCCGGCCCCGGCTTCGGTGAGACCACGCACGAGCGCGCGCGCGACTTCGGGCTTGGCGAGTCCCCACGCGACCAGCTCTTCCGCCGTGCGTGCGGGTGACGCGACGTCGACGCGCGCGTCGGGCATCACCACCTGATACGCGAGCGACTCCGAAGCGAGACGGCGGCGGTCGATCAGCGGCAGTGCGAGCGCGCGCAGACAGGCGTCGAGCACGCCACCCGCGCCGCTCCCGGCGAGGAAGAACGGTTCGCGTACGGTCGCGGGTTGGCGCGCGGCGGCCTCTTCTTCGACGACGAGCACGCGCAGCCGTCCCATCGCGAGTCGCACCGCCGCGATCAATCCCGGCAGCGAGGAGCCGAGCACCACCACGTCCCAACGGCGCGCGCGCGTCCGCGAGCGCGAGCCGGAGGGCGCGACGTTGCGCATGGCTACTGCGAACGCCGCACGCGGACGTAGCGGACCGGGGCGTCGTCCGGCTGGCGGCGCTCGATCGCACCGATGCGATAGGCGCGTTCGCCGAGGCCATGGAGACGCTCGATCACGTCGTCCGTCTGGTCGGGCTGCACGACCAGGATCATCCCGATCCCGCAGTTGAAGACGCGCAACATCTCGGCGTCGGCGATCTCGCCGTGGCCCTGGATCCAGCCGAAGATCGGTGGGC
>JAGSPS010000204.1 GCA_018262315.1 Deltaproteobacteria bacterium
GCTCGCCGGCGCACTCGCAGCCTTCCAGCAGGATCTCGGCGCCGACGCGTCGCGTACGCTGACGCTCGTCATGACCGAGTTCGGCCGAACCGCCGCCGAGAACGGCGGCGGTGGCGCGGACCATGGCCACGGGAGCGTGATGTTCGCGCTCGGCGGCGGCGTGCATGGGGGTCGCGTCCTGACCAAGGACCGCCAGTGGCCCGGCCTCGCACCCGAGAATCTCTTCGAGGGCCGCGACCTCGCCGTGACCACCGACTTCCGCGACGTCTTCGCCGAAGTCTTGCGCCGTCACCTGGGGGTCGCCGACCCGAACGTCGTCCTCCCTGGCTTTGCCGCGGACCGCGCCCGCGAACCCGGCCTGTGGAGTTGAGCCTCGTGCCAGCGTCGCGGAACAGTGTCATCCGCTGCGGATGTCGAGAACGGAACCGTTGGGCAGGTCGCGATCGAGCACGGCCCACAACTCGCGCGCGACGGCGCTGGGCTCGCGCAGCGCGCCTTCGTCGTGCAGGGCGAGGAAGCGCGCGACCTCGGGGAAATCCCGCGGCGGCGTCTCGCGGATCTCCGCCTGCATCGGCGTCGCGACCACGCCGGGCGCCACGCACAGGATCCGGCGCCGCGCGCCGCGGCGCGCCTGCTCGGCGCCCACCGTGCGCGTCCAGTGATCGACGGCTGCCTTGCCGGCGCAGTATCCCGACCAGCCTTCGTACACCGACTGCGAGGCACCCGAGCCGATGAAGAGCAGGTCGGCCGGGGCCGGCGTGGCGCGCAGCGCGCGCAGGAAGGCGTCGCCGAGCACTTGGGGTGCGGCGGAGTTGAGCAGCACGTTGCGCTGGTAGTCGGAGGCGCGGCCTTCGCCCGCGAAACGGATCGGTGTGAGCGTGCCGGCGGCGTGGACGAATACGACGCGGTCGCCCGCGAAGTCGCGCAGCGCAGATTCGAACAGGGCCGCCACGCGTTGCCACTGCGCGGGGTCTGCGAGGTCCACGGCGACGTGCTCGCTGCCGGGTGCGCTGCGCCGCGCGAAGTTGAGCACGCGTGCATCGGGGAAGGGCAGCGTATCGATCATCGCCCGGCCGATCCCGCTCGAACCGCCGGTGACGAATACCAGCGCGCGGGTCACGCACGCCGCTCCGGCTCGTAGCCGAGATTCGGCGCGAGCCAGCGCTCGACCTGCGCGAGCGGCATCGCCTTGCGCGCCGCATACGCCTCGACCTGATCGCGACCGATTCGGCCGACGGTGAAGTAGCGCGACTCCGGATGCGCGAAGTAGAGACCGGAGACACTCGCGGCGGGCAGCATCGCGAAGTGCTCGGTGAGCGTGATGCCCTGCGCCGGGGCGTCGAGCAACGCGAACAGGCGGGGCTTCTCGCTGTGATCCGGGCACGCCGGATAGCCGAACGCGGGCCGGATGCCGCGATAGCGCTCGGCGAGCCGATCCTCGAGCGAGAGCTGCTCCTGCTGGCCGTAGCCCCATTCGCGCCGCACCCGCGCGTGCAGCCACTCGGCGAACGCTTCGGCGAGGCGATCTGCGAGCGCCTTCGTGAGGATCGCGTGGTAGTCGTCCAGTTCCGCTTCGAAGCGAGCGGCGAGCGCGTCCGCGCCGATTCCGGCGGTGACGGCGAAGGCGCCGACCGAGTCCACGACGCCGCTCTCGACGGGCGCCACGAAGTCCACGAGCGACAGGCAGGGCTTGCCTTCCGCAGCGCGCTGCTGGCGCAACATCGGGAAACGCGCCGCTTCGGTGTGACAGCTCGTGTCGGTCCAGAGCACGAGGTCGTCGCCGTCGGCGTTGGCGGGCCAGAATCCGTAGGCGGCATTCGCGCGCAGCAGCTTCTCGTCGATGATGCGCTGGAGCAGCGCGCGGCCGTTCTCGTAGAGTTCGCGCGCGGCGGCGCCCTGGCGCGGGTCGTCGAGGATCTTCGGGAACTTCCCTTTCAGCTCCCAGGCGTGGAAGAAGAAGGTCCAGTCGATGCACTCGACGAGCCCGGCGAGATCGACCCCGTCCAGCGCGCGACGACCGACGAAAGCGGGTTTCGCGAGCGACGCGGGGCTGAAGTCGAGCGTAGCTCGCCGCGCGCGGGCGTCGGCGTAGGAGAGCAGCGGGCGCATGGCGGCGCCGGCGTAGGTCTCGCGCAGCCGCTCCTGCTCGGCGGCGTTGGTCGCCGCGAACGCGTCGCGGCGCTCGTCCGACAGCAGCGCCGACACGACGCCGACTGCGCGCGACGCGTCGAGCACGTGCACCGTCGTCCCGGCGAAGGCGGGCGCGATCTTCACCGCGGTGTGTTGCCGGCTGGTGGTCGCGCCGCCGATCAGCAGCGGCTTGTGGATTCCGCGCCGTTCCATCTCGCGCGCGACGTGCACCATCTCGTCGAGTGAGGGCGTGATGAGTCCCGAGAGGCCGATCAGATCGGCGTCTTCCGCGAGCGAGGTATCGAGAATGCGGTCGGCCGGCACCATCACACCGAGGTCGACGATCTCGTAGCCGTTGCAGCCGAGCACCACGCCGACGATGCTCTTGCCGATGTCGTGGACGTCGCCCTTGACGGTGGCCATCACGATCTTGCCCGCCGAGCGGGCCTGCGCCTTCTCGGCCTCCATGAAGGGCGTCAGCACGGCGACCGCGCGCTTCATGGCGCGCGCGCTCTTCACCACCTGGGGCAGGAACATCTTGCCGGCGCCAAAGAGGTCGCCGACGACCCGCATGCCGTCCATCAGCGGACCTTCGATCACGTGCAGCGGGCGCTCGGCCTGTTGGCGCGCTTCCTCCACGTCCGCCTCGATGAAGTCCACGACGCCGTGCACGAGCGCGTGGATGAGTCGCTGCTCGACGCTCGCCTCGCGCCAGGCGAGATCGATCTCCCGCTTCTTGCCACTTCCCTTCACCTGCTCGGCGATCTCGACGAGCCGCTCGGTGGCGTCGGGGCGGCGGTCGAAGAGGACGTCCTCGACGCGCTCCAACAGTTCCTTCGGGATGTCTTCGTAGACCACCAGCTGGCCGGCGTTGACGATGCCCATGTCCATGCCGGCCTGGATGGCGTGGTAGAGGAAGGCCGAATGCATCGCCTCGCGCACCACGTCGTTGCCGCGGAACGAGAACGAGAGATTCGAGACGCCGCCGGAGATCAGCGCGCCGGGGCAGGTCGCCTTGATCTGGCGCACGGCTTCGATGTAGTAGATCGCGTAGCGGTTGTGCTCCTCGATCCCCGTCGCGACGGCGAAGATGTTCGGGTCGAAGATGATGTCGGTCGGCGCGAAGCCCGCCTGCTCGGTGAGGATCCGATAGGCGCGCTGACAGATCGACACCTTTCGCTCGACTGTGTCGGCCTGGCCCTGCTCGTCGAAGGCCATCACGACGGCGGCCGCGCCGTAGCTGCGCACCAGCCGCGCCTTGTCGAGAAACTCGGCCTCGCCTTCCTTCATGCTGATCGAGTTGACGACGGCCTTGCCCTGCACGCACTTGAGTCCGGCTTCGATCACCGACCATTTCGACGAGTCGACCATGATCGGGATGCGCGCAACCTCGGGTTCCGTCGCGACGAGCTTGAGGAAGGTCTCCATGGCGCGCTCGGAGTCGAGCATCGCTTCGTCCATGTTGACGTCGAGCAGATTCGCGCCGCCGCGCACCTGGTCGAGCGCCACTTCGAGCGCCTTGCCGTAGTCGCCGTCGAGGACGAGCTTCGCGAAGCGCTTCGAGCCGGTGACGTTGGTGCGCTCGCCGACCATCGTGAAGTTCGAGTCGGGGCGGATCTCGAGCACTTCGAGCCCGGCGAAGCGCGGGCGCTTCGGGATCACGGGGATGCTGCGCGGGGGCAGCTCGCGCACCGCTTCCGCGATCGCGCGGATGTGGTCCGGCGTGGTCCCGCAGCAGCCGCCGACGAGATTCACCCAGCCCTCGGCCGCGAACTCGCGCAGCAACTTCGCCATTTCCGCGGGCGACTGGTCGTAGCCGCCGAAGGCGTTCGGCAAGCCGGCGTTCGGATAGCAACCGATGAAGGTGTCGGCGACCTGCGCGAGCTCCTCGACGTAGGCGCGCATCTCTTCGGCGCCGAGCGAACAGTTGATGCCGACCAGCAACGGGTGCGCGTGCGCGATCGAGGTCCAGAACGCCTCGACGGTCTGGCCCGAGAGCGTGCGCCCGCTCTTGTCGGTGATCGTGACGGACATCAACACGGGGAGGTGGATACCCTGCTCGCGGCACACGGACTCGATCGCGATCAGCGCTGCCTTCGCGTTCAGCGTGTCGAAGATCGTCTCCACCAGCAGCGCATCGACGCCGCCGTCGACGAGGCCGCGCACCTGCTCGGCATAGGCGTCGCGTACGGCTTCGAAGGAAACCGCGCGGAAACTCGGATCGTTGACGTCGGGCGAGAGCGAGAGGGTTCGCGTGGTGGGACCGAGCGCGCCGAGCACGCAGCGCGGCTTGGCGGGCGTTCGCTCGCTCCACGCGTCCGCCGTGCGACGCGCGATGCGCGCCGCTTCGAGGTTCAGCTCGTAACAGATCGCTTCGAGTCCGTAGTCGGCCTGGGAGATGCGCTGGGCGCTGAAGGTGCTGGTCTCGATCAGGTCGGCGCCGACCGCGAGGTAGGCGTCGTGGATGCCCTCGATCACGTCCGGGCGCGTGAGGACGAGCAGGTCGTTGTTGCCCTTGAGATCGCCGGGGTGGTTCGCGAAACGCGTGCCCCGATAGTCGTCCTCGGCGAGGCCGTTCTGCTGGACCATCGTGCCCATCGCGCCGTCGAGCACGAGGATGCGCTCGCGCAGCAGCACAGCGAGCGGCGCCGGGCCGGTCTGGGGCATCGAGGTTCCTCCCGTCCGATTGATGTATCACTATATCCGAGTTCAGGGATACGTCAATATTGTCAATCTGTTATCGACCGAACCGGGGGCTCACCAGAGGCTCCATTGGCCACTGTGGCGAACCCACAGCGCCAGCGCCGCGTTCGTCGTCGCGTGGGCGACGACGCAGCTCAACAAGTCCCTCCGCCAGATCCATAGACTCGCCATCAGCAGGCCGTAGGCGAGGGCGGCCGGCCACTCACCGGGGTTGTGCCCGGACGCAAAGGCGATCGTCGAGATCGCCAGGGCTGCCGGCGTCCAGGAGCCTGGCGCCACGTCGCCGATCGAGCGGTCGTGCAGCGCCTCGCCAAGCGGGTCCTTCGATCCACTGCGCCGCGCCTGGTCCCATTGCACGGCGCCGAGCAGCACGAAGCCGCGAAAGAGCTTCTCCTCGAAGACGGCCACCACCGTCGCCGACGCCGCGAGCCGCGCCCAGAACTCCGCGGCCGGATAGGCATCGCCGCCCGCTTCGTAGAAAGGCGACTTGATCGCGATCCAGGCAATCGTCCCCAACACGCCTCCCGCGATGCCGGCCAGCACCGACACGACGGGCGTTCGCGGCCCGGTCAGCGCGAGCGTCCAGCGCCAACCCCAGGCGATCCCGGCCGCACTCGCCACCGACGCCAGGAGATAGGTCCAGGCGCGCGGCATCGCGCTCGCGGGAATCGCGAGAACACCGACGTAGAGGAAATACGGAAGCACGTAGGGAAACAGGACGGCCCAGTTGCTCGGCTTTCGCGCGCGCGCCATGCGCGGATCATAGGGCGTCGCATTGCGCCGTGGGACGGCGTGCGGTTCAGAAGACTCGCGCGCGATCCGATATGGGCAGCGTGGACGAAGCCGACAGTGCGCCGATCCGGGCCCTTCTCTTCGACGACGACTCGCTCGCGCGCCTCGATGGGTTCGTCGTGGCGCTCGGCGAGACGATCGACGCGATCCAGGATGACGAACACAACGGCCAGCTCGAGGAGGCGGCCAAACGCGCCGCTGATCTTTCGCGCGACGCCCGCGGCTTCGGACTGCCGCCTCTCGCCGTCGCCGCCGAGCAGGTCGTTGCGAGTTGCCGCGCGGCCGACGCGGCGCGCATCCACGCCGACATCGTCGCGCTGACCGATGTCGTGCGACGCGTGCGACTCGGCCATCGCGGCGCGCTCTAGCCACGATCCGACATTCCGCAGCGTGTTCCCGGGGCGCGCCGTGCGCGGATTGCTTCGATCGATGGAGCGATCGGATCGGGACGCGGTTTCGCAGGCGCGAGCCAGGTCGTGGCGCGTGCCACCGGCGGTGGCCCGATTCCACCCGGGAGCCGAACCCCCGGCCGCCAGCCGTGGAACCAGGCGCCCGACGACGCCGGGTCCACCTGCGCCACGCGCGCCGGCGCCCGTCCGGCCCTCGTGAGGTGCCGCCGCGCGTTGTTCAACACGTACCGGATCGCATTCCGCACCTCCCGCACCGTGCGCAGCACGTGCAGGTGGTAGCGGTCGCGCAGCACCGGTCCCCTGCGTCCGAGCCCGCGATTCACCGCCTTCGCGAAGCGCGAGGCCAGCGACTTCATCCCGCGCCCGAGCGCCGCGGGCCCCTCGGCTTCGACGATCACGTGAAGGTGATCGTTCTGGATCGAGAACTCGAGGAGCCGGAACGCGCTGCGCGCGGCGCCCGCGCGGAAGCTCTCGATCACGGCCCGCACGACGCCGGCGTTCCGCAGCGAGGGCAGCCC
>JAGSPS010000205.1 GCA_018262315.1 Deltaproteobacteria bacterium
CGGCCGCGTGAGCCAGGCAAGTACACAGAGCGCGGCGAAGCCCGCCGCCGCCGGTGTGGAGCGCAGCGCGCGCGGCGCCCACGCGGTGATCGCGAGCAGGGCGCCGATCGACGCCGCCTCGGTGACGGGCGTCTGCACCGCGAGGATCCACGGAAACGAGAGCGAGAAGCCGACGCCAAAGGCGAGCGGCGCAGCGCCCGGCGCGATGCGGCGCGCGAGCCACACCCCGCCTGCGCCGAGCGCAGCAGCGAAGACCGCGTGCGCGACGAGCACTGCCTGCACACCTCCACCGAGCGCGAGCGGCGCCGCCAGCAGCAGCGGGACGACGGGAGCCCGCACCACCAGCGCGGGCACGGGCGGTGTCGTGTTCGGCAGGAAGTACGAATAGAGCACCGGGTCGACGAAGCCCGCGCCCGACACCCACGAGTGCGCGATACCGAGATACTCGATCGCGTCCGGGAGCAGCGGCCAACTCGCCAACACCTCGGGCAGCGCGAGCGCGAGCGTGGCGACGAAGACGAAGGCGGCGACGAGCAGCGTCCTCACGAGCACACGGGCTTCGACGTCTCGGATGCAGCGCTCAATCCCGCTCCCTCGCGGCCGGCGAGAGTAGGATCGCCCGCCGTGCGGGGCTACGTTGGCCAGCCCTGGGAGGAACCCGCATGCGCCGTGCGCTTCGGATCACTGCGGCCGCGTCTGCACTGGTGCTGCTGGGACTCGGTGCCTTCCTGGTGCCGACGATCTGGGGCAAGCCCTGGTCGATCGAACACTTCTACACCCGCGTGTTCCTCGACCTGCTGCTCCGGCACCCGATGCTGCTCTCGCAGCTCCGTGTGCTCGAGCCGTATGGGATCCGCAGCCACAACCGGAAGCTCGACGACTTCTCGGTCGAGTTCATGCAACGGGAATCCGAGGCGGCGCGAACCCACTTGCGGACACTGCGCAGCTACGCGCCTGCGTCGCAGACGGCGGAACAGCGCTTCTCGACCGCGGTTCTCGACTGGTTCCTGCAGAACGTCGTGGACGGCGAGCCGTTCCAGTTCCACGACTATCCGCTGAATCAGCTCGACGGCGTGCAGGTGACGCTTCCCGACTTCATGCTGAACGTCCATCCGCTCTACGACGCGCGCGACGCCGAGGATTACGTCGCGCGCCTCGCGCGCTTCGGCACCGCGATCGACCAGGTGATCGCGTCGGTGCGCGCGCGCGCCGCGCGCGGCATCGTGCCGCCGCGCTTCGTCGCCCTGCGCGTGCGCGGACAGGTCGAGACGTTCCGCAAAGGGGGCGCCGACGAGAATGTGCTGCTGACCTCGTTCGCGAAGCGCATCGGCGCCATCGAGCGGCTCTCGCCCGAGGCGCGCGATCAGCTCACGCAGGCGGTACGCCAGCAGATCGAGGTCGTCGTGCTGCCCGCGTGGCAGCAGCTCGCCGAGTACCTGCCCGAGCTGCAAGCGCAGGCGACCGAGGACGTGGGCGCCTGGAAGCACCCCGAAGGTTCCCTCTACTACGGCTGGGCGCTGCGCTCCCACACCACGACGCAGCGATCGGCCGACGAGATCCACGCGATCGGCCTGCGCGAGGTCGAGCGCATCCAGGGCGAGATGCGGGCGATCCTCGCGAACGAAGGACTCGAGGCGACGGACCTCGGCGCGACGCTGCGCGGCCTCAACGCCGAAGAGCGCTTTCTCTACCCAGACACGGATGAGGGTCGCATGCAGGTGCTCGCCGGCTACCAGGCGATCCTCGACGACGCGGCGCCGCGGCTGCCGGCGCTCTTCGGCCGGCTGCCGCACGCGCCGGTGCGCGTCGAGCGCGTGCCGGCGTTCAAGGAGGCCGGCGCGCCCGGCGCCTACTACATGCCGCCGCCCCTCGACGGCTCGAAGCCCGGCATCTTCTACGCGAACCTGCGCAGCGTCCGCGAGATCCCCAAGTTCGGGATGCGCACACTCGCCTATCACGAGGCGATTCCCGGTCACCACCTGCAGATCGCGATCGCGCAGGAGGCTGCCCGGTCTGCCGATCTTCCGCCGCGTCGTGCCATTCACCGCGTACATCGAGGGCTGGGCGCTCTACGCCGAGCGGCTGGCGCTGGAGAACGGCTTCCATCCGACGCCCTTCGATCGCCTCGGCGCGCTCGTCGCAGAGGTGTTCCGCGCGGTGCGACTCGTCGTCGACACCGGCATCCACGCCCAGCGCTGGACCCGCGAACAGGCGATCGATTACATGTTGCAGAACACCGGCATGCCCGAGACCGACGTAGTGGCCGAAGTCGAGCGCTACATCGTGAGCCCCGGCCAGGCGTGCGCCTACAAGATCGGCCAGCTCGCGATCCTGTCGCTGCGGGATCGCGCGCAGCAGGCGCTGGGCCCGCGCTTCGACCCGCGCGCCTTCCACGACGCGGTGCTCGGGCAGGGCGCGCTGCCGCTCGAACTGCTCGAGACCAAGATCGACGAGTGGATCGCGGCTCGGACGGCGGCCTCTGGCTCCTAGCGCGCCGCCGCCCGCGTTTCTCGCCCGAAAACCCGTCGAAGTCATTCGCAGAGCGACCGTGGCTTGATATCGTGGGCGCGCGGCGGCCACGTTTGCGAAGGGGGAAGTCATGGCGTTTCAGGCACAGCTCCGCGTCCGATCCGATCGCGTTGCGCGATCTCTCGCTGCGCTCTTCGCGAGCGCGGCGATGGGGGTCGCGTTCGCGCAACCGGCCGCCGCCTTCGACTTCTTCGACGGCCGCTTGCAGATTCACGGCTACGGCGAGGAGCAGATCCGCGCAGTCGCCAAGAACTACAGCTGGTCGGACAATTTCGATCTCTCGCAGTGGTACACCGTGCTCGGCGTCGAAGCGGACATCAACTTCGCGCCCGACGGCATCGGTCCCTTCGATCTGCTCTCGGGCTTCGTGCGCCTCGAAGCCCGTTACGACTGCGTCTGGACGCGCGCCTGCGGCGTCTTCCCGAGCGTGAACACGTGGGGCAACCGCTCGAAGCATCTGCCGAATCGAAACTCCAATGCACGCAAGAACGGTTACACCGGAACGGTCCTGACCGGCGACGTCCGCCACATCCAGAGCATCGCGATCTCCCAGCTCGGCTACGCGGACAAGGACGAGCCCGTCAGCGGCAGGCGCGAACCCGCCTACATGTGGCACGTACCGGGCGTCGACACGCTGTTCGGCGTGAAGGACCCGCTGCAGACGCCGCAGCTCTCCGATGACCCCGCCTTCTACGTCTTCGGCCGCTTCGTCGAGCCGGGCCAGGAATACCGCTTCGGGCTTCGCAAGGTGAAGGGTCAGCCCAACCAGACCGGCCTGCAGGTGCTCGGTCCCTGGCAGCCGCAGAACAAGATCGAGCCGCTCGGACCGCTCGCCAACATCGCGAACCCGTTCAATCCGCTCGACGTGAACCCGGTGCTGTTGCCCGGCGCGGGCGGCAACCCGGCCGGCGCGGTCGGATCGGCCGGCCTTCCCTACCGCCCGCCGCCGAGCTACGCGGCGGGATTCGCCGCACCCAACGGACAGGGCGACGCGGCGCGCGGTCTCTTCATCCCGAACGAGGCGGTCGCGAGGATGATCCGGAATCACGAGTTCGGCTCCTTCGACCAGAACTTCAGCGAAGCCGAATTGATGTGGAACCGCGGCGCCAGCCAGGACGAAAAAGAGCTGAAGGAAGCGTTCCTCGACATCGAGGCGCTCGACAGCCGCCTGTGGATCCGCGCCGGCAAGCAGAACATCGTGTGGGGCAAGACGGAGTTGTTCCGCACCACCGACCAGTTCAATCCGCAGGACATCGCGCTCGCCACGCTGGCGAGCCTCGAAGAGTCGCGGATCGCGTTGTGGGCGCTGCGGGGCGTGTACTCGCTCTACTCGGTCGGCCCGCTCGAGGACGTGCGCCTCGAGTTCGCGATGAACCTGGACGATTTCGAGCCCACCGATCTCGGCCGCTGCGGCGAGCCCTACACACCCTTGCCGGTGTGCGACAAGGCGGCGGGACTCTTCTCGCACGGCATCGCCGGCAACGCGCTGGCCGGCGAGATCCGACCCCCCGATCCGTGGGACGACGCCTCGGGCATCGAGCTGGGCGGCCGGATCGAGTTCCGCTGGGACCGCTACTCCTTCGCGATCTCCGACTTCTGGGGCTACGACGACTTCCCGTACATCGATCAGGTGTTCTTGTACGAGCGCAACGTAGATCCGGAAACGGGCCGTCCGCGCCGCGCCGGCGCATCGGGTTCCTGCGTCACCGGCAACGAGCCGGCGTGTCTGGGTCCGAACGAGGACGCGCTGCTGCACCACCACGCCAACCAGCAGCGCTTTGCGCTGATTTGCGCGTCGAGTGTCGGTTTCAGCAACCTCGATCGCTCGGCGTGCGCACAGAGCGTCTTCAACAGCCAGAACCAGGCCTCCCCTCTGCTTCCGGCCAAGATTTCGGAGATCCTGGGCGCCGTGATGTCCGGTTCGGATGCGGGCCGCCTGATCGTGCAGGGCTTCTTCCTCAACACGCAGGACTTCCCCTCGGTGCCACTGAACCATGATTCCGGTGACGGTGCGGGCAGCGGCTTCTTTGCCAATTCGTCGCTCTCGTACGTGCTCACGAGCGAGCAGCAGGCGCTGCTCGGCTGCGGCAGTTTCTGGCAGACCGACTGCGACGCCAACGGCATCGACCTGCTGAACGCCGAGCTGTCGGTGCTGATCCAGTCGTGGTCGGGATTCCCCGGCACGGCCGGATCGTGGAACTCGGCGACGGGACCGGCGGGCGAGATCCAGCCGGGCACGATCCGGAATTGCGGCGCGAATCCGAGCGCGCCGGGCTGCAACGGCAGAACCGGCCTGGTGCCGTTCGCCGGTGGCGCCGTGGCGGCTCGCGTCGAAGGCGGCGTGAGATACACGCTGCCCGGCGCGCGTTCGCCGTTCGTCGAGGCCACCGATCTGCGCATGGGACCGGTGCCATTCGACGCCTCGGTCGACGGCTGCGTGAGCTACCTGCTCGGCCAGCCCGGCTGCGCCGGTGCCGGGAATGAGCTCGTACAGCCCTACAACCTCGGTGCTGGCTGGACCACCGTGGGCGGCGATTACTACCAGAGTGAGCTGGCGGCGTTCTCGGGCAACTACCAGAAGCTGCTGATCGCGTTCTCACGCGACGACAAGACCGGCCCGGACCCGGAGCATCCCTGCGCCCCGGGCGAGAACATCGGCAACTGCCGGACGATCGCGGAGTTCGTCGCCTCCCCTGCCTATACACTCCGCCTCGACGGCTGCTCGTGGGCCAAGCCGGAGATGTGCTCGAACGTGCAGGCGATCTACTCGATCGCGCACACCACGCGCCGCGACGTGAAGGCGGGCGGCAACGGCAGCTTCGGTCGCACCGATTTCGACTGGCACCAGGGCGGTGCGGGCGTGCTCCGCTACGAGAAGCGCAACGTGCTCGGCCTCTCGATGCGCTACGAGAAGCGCAACGTGCTCGGCCTCTCGATGGACTTCGCCGAAGACACCACCAAGTCGAACTGGGGCATCGAGTCGACCTGGATCGAGGGCAACCAGTTCGAGGACCACGACCAGTTCGACTCGCTGACCCAGGCCGACACCTTCAACGTCACGGTCTCGGTCGACCGACCCACGTTCATCAACTTCCTGAACCCCGGGCGCACCTTCTTCTTCAACTCGCAGTGGTTCTTCCAGTACGTCCAGGGCTATCACGACAGCTTCGTGACGAACGGTCCGTTCAATGTGCTCGCGACCTTCCACGTCGACACGGGGTACTTCCGCGACCGCCTGCTGCCGGGCATCACCTTCGTCTACGATTTCAATTCCGCCTCGGGCGCGATCCTGCCGGAGTTGCAGTACCGCTTCACCGAGAACCTCTCCGCCACGCTCTCGGCGAATCTGTTCAACGGCCACTTCGAGCGCGCCAAGCCGCCGCTGCGCTCGATCGCGGACTACCCGTATCGGGCCGGCAAGCACGCGAACACGGACTGGACGGAACAGGGGCTGGCGCCGGTCCGCGACATGGACGAAGTCGCGCTGCGGATCCGTTACACGTTCTGAGGCTTGCGCGGGTGCCGGGGCGGGCGGCGCGGGGTCGCCCCGGCCGCGCGCCGTGCCCCGTCTCGCAGTCCCTCTTCGACCGCGGCCAGATCCAGCGCCATCTCGAAGGCGGCCTGCGTGAAGCGCAGCACGTGGTCGAAGCTCGCGTCGGAGAGCCTGCGCGCGACATCCTGAGAGCGGTAGATGTTCACGAAGCGGCGCTCGCGCTCCATCTGGAGCGGGATGCGCACGATCCCCCACGCTTCGAGCAGCTTCCAGAGCGCCGGGTTGTAGGTACGCGTCATCTGCACGATGAACGGCACCGGGTCGTTGCGCGCGAGCAGCGCGGAGAGCCGCAGGATCAGCTCGAAGGAGAGCGTGGCCGTCCCCTTCTCGACCGCCTCGAGCAGCGAGCGGTCGGAAACTTCGAGCGCCTCGGCGAGCTCGTCGACGGTGAGGCCCGCGAGCTTGCGCAGTTCGCGCAGTGTTCGGCCCGCCTCGCGGCGCATCCGCGCGCCCTCGGGCGAGAGCAGCAAGGCCTTGCCGACGCGCAACCCGACGCCACCCGACGCGGCCATGCGCTCGGTCACGCCGGTGGTGAGCGCGCCGAGTCCGCGCACGAGCGCCGCTTGGATGCTGCCGCCCGGTTTCGGCGGCGCGGCGACAGCCGCCTCGGCGCTGCTACGCGCGTCGCGCACCGACTTCACCGACCGCTTGCCACGCTTCGGGCTTCGCGCCATGACCGCACCTTGACGCCGACACCCGCGAAGGGCAAGCGCAAACGTCGCATCCCTTGAAAGCCCGGCCGAAACGGCCAACTCTCCCACTCATGCATCCGCTCCGCGTCCTGATCCTTCTGGGTCTCGCCCTGCTTCTCGGCTCCTGCGCCACCAACCCGGTGACCGGCCGCCAGGAACTCGTGTTCATGTCGCCAGAGCGGGAGGCGGCGGCGGGCCGGGACGCCGCGGCACAGGTCGAGCGCGAGATCGGCCTGGTTCGCGACCCGAAGCTCACGGCCTACGTCGAGCAGATCGGCCAGCGCCTGGCGAAGCACTCGCCGCGACGCGACGTCGCGTACCGCTTCTTCGTCGCCGACATGCCCGAACCGAACGCCTTTGCCCTGCCCGGCGGATACATCTATGTGTCGCGTGGGCTGCTCGCGCTCGCGAACTCCGAAGACGAACTCGCCGGCGTGATCGGTCACGAGATCGGTCACGTCGCGGCGCGCCACGCCGCGCAGCGCGAGACGCGCGCGATGGGCGTCGGGATCCTCTCGGTGCTCGGCACGATCGCCGCGGGCGCGATGGGCGGCGCCGAAGCCGCGCAGACGGTGTCGCAGCTCGGTCGAGTCGCAGGCACCGGAGTGATCGCCTCGTATGGTCGCGATCAGGAACGCCAGGCGGACCAGATCGGACAAGACCTCGAGGCGAACGCCGGCTGGGATCCCGCCGGCCTCGCCGATTTCCTGACGACGCTCGACCGCGACGGCAAGCTGCGCACCGGGAAGTCGCGCAACCCGTCGTTTCTCGACTCGCACCCGCAGCCGGGCGAGCGCGCCAGCGTCGCGCGTGCACGTGCGCCGGAGTTGCCGCGCGGCGCCGAGGCGCGCATCGCGCGCGGTCGCAAAGCGTTCCTCGACCGCGTCACCGGCGTGATGGTTGGCGCGAATCCCGAGGAGGGCGTGTTCCGGAATGGCCTGTTCCTGCACCCAGGCCTCGGCTTCGCCATCGAGTTCCCCCCGAAGTGGCAGACGCAGAACACGCGGCAGGCGGTGGGCGCGGCGTCGCCACAACGCGACGCGGTGATCGTGTTCGAGGGACAGGGGCGAACCGAGAACCCGCAGACCGCCGCACAGCGCTGGACGCAGGCGAACCGCGTCCAGGTCGCCCGGAGCGAGCCCGCGCGCATCGGGGGCTGGCCCGCGTTCCACGCGCTCGCGCAGGCGCAGAGCCAGCAGGGCTCCGTCGCACTCGATGTCACCTGGATCGCGCATCCGAAGGGGACTTACCGGTTCACCGCGATGACGGCGCCGTCGGCGTACCGCAATTGGGCGCCGATCTTCGAGCGTGTCGCCGGGAGTTTTCGCGCGCTCAGCGCGGACGAAAGAGCCACCGCGAAACCGCTGCGCCTGCGCGCCGCCGGTGCGCGAGCCGGCGAAACGCTCAGCGACCTCGACCGCCGCACCGGCAATCGCTGGAAGCTGCCGGAGACCGCCGTTGCGAACGGAATTGCAGAAGACACCCGGCTGCAAGCCGGGCAGCTCGTGAAGATTGCAGTGGAGTCGAATCGCTAGCCGTAGTAGCGCGCCCAGACGCGCATGATTGCGATCACGAGGGCAAACACCGCGAACCCGAGGAGCGCGAGCCGGGTCATTCCAGGCAGGCCCTTCGCGCGTGGCGCATGGAGGGCCGCGAGCGCGAGCGGAGCGAGCGGTGTGAAGTAGCGGCCCTGGACGCCTCGGATCAGACCGTCCCCGACCGCGTTCCACCAGACGTAGCCAATCGTGAGTGTGGCGACGGCCGTCACGACCGCAGTCGCAAATGCGAGCGCGCGCCGCCCTCCGCGCAGCGGGCTCGCGGCTCCGTCGGCGACGGCCGCGGCGAGCAGCACGAGCGGCTGCAGAGCGTAGAGCCAGGCGGGAAGCCAGGTGTCGGCGTGTCCGAGCACGCCGATGAAGCTCGCGAGCCAGAGCCACCCCATCGAAACGACACTCGCAAGGATCACCCCTGCGAACGCGGAGAGGTGGGTCGCGATCCACTGGAGCTGCGCACCCGCGTCGGCCTCCGGGACCAGCTCGTCCGGCGCGAGCGCGGTGACGTACAGGGACCAGAGCAGTCCGGGCACGAACGCGGCGGCAACCCAGCCGGCGAGTGCGGCTGTCCGCCGCGTTCGGCTCGTGAAGCGCGAGCCCGGCACCGCGAAGGCGATCGCCACGAGCATTGCGTAGCCCGGTTTCGCGAGGCCGAGCGCCGCCGCGACGAGTCCCAGCGAAGCCACCGCGCGGGCAGCGAGCGGCGGACCTGCAGAGGTCGCGCGCCACGCCAGCCCGAGCCACAGGAACGCGAGGGCATTCGTCACCGTGTCGGCGGACAGCGACGCCGCGATGAAGAGCGTCATCGGCAGCAGCGCGACGAGGAGCAGCGTGGTCGCGTGCGCAGGCGTCGCGCGGAGCGCGAGCGCGGTCACGGCGAGGAACGCCGCGAGGTTCGCGAGACGGCCGGCGTAGACGAACGCCACCACCGGGAGTCCGAGCCAGCGCGCGATTGCGACGCCGGCCGCCTCGGGCAGATAGGCGACGGGGCTATAAGGGCTGGGAAGCGCTCGCCAGCTGCGCGGAAAGAGTTCCGGTGGGCGCGCGAACTCGCGCTCGATGCGCGCGCGATCCTGGCGGCGCTCGGAATGCATCTGGAGGTCCATACCCAGTCGGGCCGGGAGCGCGACCAGACTCTGGGGGACGCGGATCGATGGCTTCCCGTCGACGATTGCCTCGGCCCCGAGTATGCCCTCGGAGATCGCGAGGGCGCGCGCCAGGTGCTTCAACTCGTCGGGTGCCTGCAGCGGTGGCGTGACGATCGCGAAGGCGAGGCCGAACGGGATCCCGAGCGCCAGCAGCCAGCGGCTCGGCGACCACCCCGCCGCCCGCTGCAGCAGCCGGAAGGCGCTCAGAGACGTCTGCAGCCCGCAACCTCCCGAAGTCGCCCACGGGTAGCGCAACGGCTCCGCGCTCGCTCAGCGATTCCGCGCGTCTCGGATGCCGCAGCCGCGTCTCGCGGAGCACTACACAGCATCAGGTGATCGGGGCAGCGACGCGCCGCCGGGCGAAATCCACCAATCAGTCGGCGGCGCTCTTCGGCACGTGCCACTGCTCGCCAATCGCCATCACGACGGTACGCGACGCGTCGCCGCCGGCCGCGCGCACCGCGTCGGCGAGCACGCGCGGCGCGAGATCGGCGGGCTCGTCGGTGAGATCGAAGGTGCCCCAATGCATCGCCAGCATGTGCTGCGCGCGCAGATCCAGGAACGCCTGATACGCCTCGGCCGGGTCCATGTGCTGGTGCTGCATGAACCAGCGCGGCTCGTAGGCGCCGATCGGCAGCATCGCGACGTCGATCGGGCCGAGCCGCTGGCCGAATTCGGCGAAGCCCGGAAAGTACCCTGTGTCGCCGGCGAAGAAGTAGCGACGCGGCCCCGAGTCGACCAGCCACGAACACCACAGTGTTTCGTTGGTATCACCGATGCCGCGCCGCGACCAATGTTGCGCCGGCAGACACGTGATCGTGAAGCGCCCGTGTCGCGCGCTCTGCCACCAATCCAGCTCGACGACGTTCGCGCGCCCGCGGCCGCGGAACCACTCGGCAAGCCCCATCGGCACGAACCACGGCATCGCTGCGGGCAACCGCTCGACGGTCCATTCGTCGAGGTGGTCGTAGTGATTGTGCGAGACCACCGCGAACGCGTGCGCCGGGACCGACTCGATCGGAATGCCGGGTGGCACGAGTCGGCGCGGGATCAGCGCGCGCGGTCCGAAGTGGGGATCGGTCAGGAACACGTCACCCTCGTCGTGCACCGCGAAGGTCGCGTGACCCACCCAGGTAACCGTCGCGGAGTGCTCGAAGCCCGCGAGACCCGCGCCGTCGTTGGCGACGCGCGGCACCTGGAGCGGCGCGCTCTTGTCGTATCGATTCCGCGACAGCAGCTTCCACTTCAGCACGTCGAGGAAGCTCCACGAGCGCGGCGCCCACGGATTGAAGTAGCGGCCGCGCTCGGAGTGCGGTGCGTAGAGCGACGGCGAGGCGTTCTTCATCGGTTGCTCGGCGCGGGTGGTGGATGCGAAGCCGGCGCTGCACAGCGCGATCGCGAGGCCCGTCAGCAGGCGGAGACGGCGCTGCGCCCGGATTCCGTTCACGGAGCCTTGGTCTGGAGACGGTCGATCGCATGGACGGGCGCCGCGTCGCCCACCATCAGCGGCGTGATCGCACGATACACGATCTGGTGCTGCTGCACCATCGACTTGCCGCGAAACGCCTCGGCGACGACGCTCACCTCGAAGTGTCCCACGCCCCCGGCCTTCACCTGCACCTGCGCGTGCGGAACCGACGTGCGGATCGCCGCCTCGATCTGCTCGGCCACGCCGTCCGCCGCGCCCAGTTTCGTGAGCGCCACTAGTAACGGGGGACCGACGGATCGACGAGCTGCGACCAGGCGTCGATGCCGCCAACCACGTTGTGCACGTTGCGGAAGCCCAGCCTGCGGAAATGCTCGGCCGCCTGCTGACTGCGACCGCCGTGATGGCAGTGGAAGACCAGCATCGCGTCCCTGGGCAGCTTCTCGATCTCGGCGGCGACGGCGGCGTCGACCAGGCGCGCGCCGGGGATGCTTGCGGTCGCGTGCTCTTCGGGCGTACGCACGTCGAGGAAGTGGAAGCGCTGGCCCGCGTC
>JAGSPS010000031.1 GCA_018262315.1 Deltaproteobacteria bacterium
GCAGTCGAAATCGAGTTGCTCCCCGTTCCCGCCGGCTCGCGTGTCGAGATCGAGGCACGCGTGTGCGCACACGCGCGCACTGGCGTCGAGATGGAGGCGTTGGTCGCGGTTGCGGCGGCGGGGCTCACCGTCTACGACATGTGCAAGGCGATCGATCGCGGCATGAGCCTCGAAGCCGTTCGGCTGGTGCGCAAGCGCGGCGGAAAGAGCGGCGAGTGGATCCGCGAGGAGACGGCAGAGCCGACCTGAAGCTTCCCCTCCGCAGCGTCAGCGCGCGGACGCGCTTGTGTGCGGTCGCATGACCCAGCTAGGATCGCGCTGGGGGCCGCTTCAGGGAGAGCGCCGACGTGCGACGTGGAGTCGCTCTAGCTGCCATTCTCGTTGCCGTTTCATGCGGGATCGCCGTCGCCGGTTTCCCGTCGGTGACGCGCGCCGAAGAGCGCGTCGATCTGATCCCAGACGAAAAGGCGGGCTGGAGCCCGTCTCATCTCTTCTCATTCATACGCGGCGGCTACTACAGCGACCGCACGCTGCGCGTCGAGACCTCGCCGCCCGGCGCGAAGCTCGATCTCTTCTACGTTCGCGCCAGCTTTCAGAAGCGTTACGAGCAGGCGGAAGCACCCGTCACGGTGGTGCTGCCGAAGCGCGCCGACGCGGGCAAGCGCGACTCCGTCACGATCCGTGCCGCACTCGATGGCTATCGAATCGAGACCGTTCACGTCAACGTGCGCAGCGACCAGGACGAGGTCGTGATCGATCTGCAGCCTCTTCCGAATACGCTCGCGGGTGTCGCGCACACCTACTTCGCGGGGCGCGAGGGTCTCACCTTCCTCACCAAGGTGCCGGCCCAGGTTCGCGTGCAGAAGGGCGCTGAGGGCTTCACCGTGGTGCTCACGCAGACGGCGCGCGAAGACCGGCTCGCGGCGGTGCTGGACGGGATGAGGAGCCCGCTGGTGGAGAAGGTCGAATCGAATCAGCTCGGCGAGGACCTGATGCTGCAAGTGAGGCTCACAGCGGGACACGACCCGAAGAATCTGGAGCTTCGCTCGCGCGAGTCGCAGGACACGGCGCGCGGTCTCTATCGCTACACGATCGACATCGGCGGCAGCGGCAACGTCGAGCGTGCGCGCAGCGCCCTCGGCAGTATCGGCAGCGGCGACGTCACTGGCTGCGCGGCGAGCTTCGACGATGCCCTGCGTCGCAAGCTCGATCCCGAGCAGCTCGCTCGCGCGCTGTCGCCGCGCGGCGACTTCACCGATCCCTACGTACGTGCGGCGTTGCGCCGACTCGGAGAAGTGTCTCCGGGCGCCGTGATTCGCATGGAAGACGGCTCGGCGTTCCGTCCGGGCATTCCGATCGAGTTGGCAGCGGCCGGAAGCCAGGCGGCAGCGGCGAAGGGCTTCCTCGCGCTGTTGCGCGCCTGGGTGCGCATCCTCGAGCCGCCCGAGTACCGCAGCGAGGCGCTGCGCAGTCTGATAGCGCCGGAAATGGACCATGCTGGCTTCGCCAAGGCGCTTGCCGCCGCGAACGCGGCGAGCTGCGGCGGAACCACGGCTGGAGCCGACTCCGGTCCTGGCTAGCAAGCCTTCGCCCCAACCCGCGGTCCCGCGGGAGATCGCCATGAGTTGGCCGTTGCGAGGCAAGCGCGGCACAGCGTCACGCGCACGCGACACTGCTCTGAACGCTGGTGACGGACCGCGCGAGCGCCTCGACACGCTCGGTGCGGAGGCGCTCTCGGAGGCGGAGCTGATCGCGTTGCTCTTGCGCACGGGCGGATCGGGTCGCGATGCGCTCGCGCTCGCCGCGTGGCTCTTGCAGCAGCATCAGGGTCTTCTCGGTCTGGCCGCGACCGAGGCTCGTGAACTGACGTGCACGCCGGGTGTGGGTCCCGCCAAGAGCGCGGCGCTCGCGGCAGCACTGGAGTTGGGGCGCCGGCTCGCTGCGAGACGGCTGCGTCCGGGCGATCCGGTACGCGGTCCGGCCGACGTGTTCCGCCACTTCCACGCGCGTCTGCGTCATGCACGTCACGAGCGATTCCTGGTCGTTCTGCTCGACGGTCGCCATCGGATGCTGCGCGAGGTGGTGATCTCGCAGGGCACGCTCACGGCGAGCCTCGTGCATCCGCGCGAAGTCTTCCGGCCGGCGCTGCGAGAGGCGGCAGCGGCAGTCGTCCTGGTGCACAACCACCCGAGCGGCGACCCGACGCCGAGCACGGAGGATCGCGAGATCACGGAACGCCTGGCCGATGCCGGTCTGCTGTTGGGGGTTCCGGTGCTCGACCACGTCGTCGTCGCGGAACGAGGCTGGGCGAGTCTCTGCGACCTCGGAGTGCTGCCGCGTCGGGAGCTGTCTGACTCTCCCTCAGTCTCCCCTAAGGCGGGCGAGTCGGGCGGTCGATGAACGGCAACAGCGCCCCTGACGGGGTGCAAGGAGTCGGTCATGGCCGAGCCTGCGGAACGGGTCGGGAGAAGCGCGAACCGGGAGTACGAGGCGGAGGTCGAGCGCCGCCGCTCGCCGCGCGCACCGCTCGTGGTGCGGATCGCCTATTCGACGATCGACGCGCTCTTCTCCGAGTTCACGCGCAACGTCAACGAGGGAGGTCTCTTCATCGAGACCGACAATCCGCCGCCGGCCGACACCCGCGTCACCCTGCAGTTCAAGCTGCCCGGCACCGACGCGCCGATCCAGGCGCGTGGGCGCGTCGCCTGGCTGCAGCAGTCCGGCGAGGACGGACCCGCCGGCATGGGCGTCGAGTTCGAGAATCTCGGACAGGACGCCCATGCACTGATCGACGAGCTGGTGCGAGGCCTCAAGGGCCGCTGACGGCTTACAGTCGCGTTTCGCCCCGGAACGCGACGACTAGAACGGGATCTCTTCGTCCGCGGGCGGCGCTTCCGAAGGCTGGCTCGAACTCGACTCGCTCGCGCGCGGTCCGCCGCCGCCACCACCAGCCGGCGCGCCCTGCCCGCGCGGGCCGATGAACTGCACGGTCTGCGCGTGGACTTCCGTGGTCTGGCGCTTGTGGCCCTCTTTGTCTTCCCACTCCCGCGTGCGGAGCTGTCCCTCGATGTAGGCGGCTCGCCCCTTGGTCAGGTACTGGGTGCACAGCTCGGCCGTCTTTCCCCACGCGACGACGCGATGCCACTCGGTGCGCTCTTCGCGCTGTCCGTCCTTGTTCGTGAAGTTGTCGCTCGTGGCCAGGCTGAAGTTCGCCACAGCCTGGCCGTTCTTCGTGTAGCGAAGCTCCGGGTCGCGCCCGAGGTTCCCGATCAGGATGACTTTGTTGACGCTCGCCATGGAAGGGGGTCTCCGTCTAGGAGGGTGAGAGCCCCATCATTCCCGCGTCGAGCGAACGAGTCAAGCGCGAGCGCACGTTGACACCCGCTCGTGCCCGTCCCTACGCTTCCGCCGCGCGCATCTGGTGACGCGCGACCGACCACGAGAGGGCGGATTCCGTGGTCAAGAGCTTTGCGCAGTTCGGCCTGATCGGTCTGTACACGATCCTCATCGGTGTGCCGGTCATCGCCGCGAGCTTCTTCGACGGCGGCCGCACGATGATGGTGCTCGGGCGCCTCTGGGCTCGCTGGATCCTCGCGACGTTCGCCGTTCGCGTCGACGTCGCCGGACTCGAAAACGTCCCCACGCACGCGCCGATCCTCCTGATGTCGAACCATCAGAGCCTGGCCGACATCGCCGCGATCGTTTCGACACTGCCGCCCTCGATCAAGTGGCGCTTCGTCGCCAAGAAGGAGTTGGTGCGGGTGCCGGTCTTCGGGCAGGCGCTGCTCGCGAGCGGCCACATCATCATCGACCGGGGCAATCGCGAACGGGCCGTCGCGAGTTTGCGCCGCGCCGCGGAGCGGATCCGCGCTGGTACCAGCGTGATCGTGTTTCCGGAAGGTACGCGGAGTCCCGATGGGCACCTGCGACTGTTCAAGAGCGGACCCTTCCACCTGGCGGTCGAGGCACAGGTTCCGATCGTTCCCGTCACGGTTTCCGGCAGCCAGCGCATCACGCCGAAAGGCGAACTGCGCGTCCGCTCGGGTCGCGTGAAGATCGTCTATGGCAAACCGATTCCGACGCGCGGCATCTCGATCGAGGAGCGCAAAGTCCTCGCAGCGCGGGTTCGTGACGCAATCGCACGGGGCTATGACGTCGCGTATCAGGGTCCGATCGTGCTCGAATCCGCACCCGCCGCCGGCGGGTCGGCATTGGCTTGACGCCGCGTCGCGCTCGTCTGTAAGCTCGCGAAGATTCCCGTCCCACCGGGGGGTGAGGGACGTGGGCATTCCCACAGCTGTTCTCACATGCGCTCGTGGATGCGCGCCGCACGTAGTGCACGAACTCCGTGCGCAAAGGAGTTGGCGTGGCTAGAGCCGGCGCGCGCCGCCGACGCGCGGAGTCCTCGCGCTCCGACTCGCCGTATGGGCGGCTCGCCGCCGAGTCGGTCGGCCTGGTGCTGATCGTGTTTTCGGCGCTCGCAGCACTCGCTCTCGCCACCTACAGCCCGAGTGACCCTCTGTTCCGCCTGACCGACGTCGCGAACGCCGCGGGCGCGGTCGGCGCCACATTGGCCGGCTTGCTCTTCCGTACTTCGGGATTCGGTGGCGCCATATTGGTTGGGACGGCCGTCATCGTGGGCGGTCGTCTCTTGCTCGGACGCGACCTACCCGGAGCACGCTTCTGGACGGGGGCGGCACTGCTGCTGCTCGCGGCGGCCACGCTCCCCCCGCTCGCCGCTGCGGCAGGGGCATCCGCGCTGGCGCCCGGGGGCAACGGGCTACTCGGTGAGTGGTTGGCCTCGGGCGAGCGGCTGCTCTTGAGCTTGTGGGGCGCCTTGCTGCTCAACGTGATCTTCGCGGTCGCGGGCTGTCTGGCCGTGACGGGGGTGCAGAATGGCACGGCGCTGCGCGTCGCGGCGCGAGGAATTGCACGCCTCGCTCACGCCGCCGGCGTGGTCGGTGTCGCGAGCGGACGCGCGACCCGCAGTGCCGGCGTAGCGGCATTCCACGCACTCGAGGCGATCGGAGATTCGGCGATCACGAACCTCTCGCGCGCACGCGACGCGCTCATTGCCGGCGTTCGTGCCGTCAGCGTATGGCGCGCGCGGCGCGCGCGGCGCGCACGCCCGCTTTCGCCCGCGCTGGCCACGGGGCCCATCGAGACTCCCGAGCTGGAAGCGGAACTCGGCCCGATCGGAGAAGCGGAACCCGGCGCTGCTGCCGAGCTGACGGCTCCGGTGCAGCGCGGTCCGCGCAAGCGCGAAGATCCGCACATCGTCGATCACCGCGACGACCGGAAGAAACACACACCCGAACAGGAAGCGTTCCTGTTCTCGGAGCACACGCCGCAAGGTCCCTACCAGCATCCCGACATCGCAATCTTCCAGCGCCCGCCAGACGTGGGTCGTAGTTACGACCGCGACAGCCTGATCATGAACTCGCGGATTCTCGAGAAGAAGCTCGCTGACTTCGGTGTGCTCGGTCGCGTCGTGACGGTACACCCTGGACCCGTCGTCACGATGTTCGAGTTCGAGCCCGGCTCGGGCGTCAAGGTGCATCGCATCACCAATCTCGCGGACGATCTCGCACTCGCGCTGCGCGCGCTCTCGGTGCGCATCATCGCGCCGCTGCCGGGCAAGTCCGTGGTCGGCATCGAGATCCCGAACCCGGAGCGCGACGTCGTCTATCTCCGCGACCTGCTCGAGTCGGAGAACTTTCGCAAGAGCAAGTCGAAGCTCACGGTGGCTCTGGGCAAGGACATCTTCGGCAATCCGGTCGAGGCCGATCTCACCAAGATGCCGCACCTGCTGGTTGCGGGCGCGACGGGCACGGGCAAGAGCGTCTTCCTGAACGCGTTGCTCTGCTCGATCCTGTGTCGCGCTTCGCCGGACGAGCTGAAACTGCTGCTGGTCGACCCGAAGATTCTCGAGCTGTCGATCTACGAGGGCATCCCGCATCTCATCGCGGATGTCGTCACCAATCCGAAGCGGGCGTCGGCGGCGCTGCACGGCATCGTGCTCAAGATGGAGGAGCGCTACCGCGCGATGGCGGCGCTCGGTGTGCGCAACATCTTGCAGTTCAATGAGCGCGTCGACGAGCTGCTCGCGGATGGGCAGACGACGATTCGCTTGAAGCCCCGGCCCGGCGAGGATCAGGGCGTCGAGGTCCCGCTTGCGCGCATTCCCTACATCGTCGTGGTGATCGACGAGCTGGCGGACCTGATGGTCGTGTCGGCGCGTGATGTCGAGGAGGCACTGCAACGGCTGGCGCAGATGGCGCGCGCGGCCGGTATCCATCTCGTGCTCGCGACGCAGCGACCCAGTGTCGACGTCCTCACGGGTGTGATCAAGGCAAACTTCCCGTCGCGTATTTCGTTCCAGGTCTCGTCGAAGATCGACTCGCGCACGATCATGGATCAGAACGGCGCCGAGCATCTGCTCGGCCAGGGCGACATGCTCTACCTCCCGCCCGGAACCTCGAAGCTGCAGCGCATGCATGGCGCGTACGTATCCGAAAAGGAGGTTGCGGAGTTGGTCGCGTTCCTGCGCACCCAGGGACCGCCGCGCTTCGACGAAACGTTGATGCGCGCCAAGAAGGAGAGCGAGGACAAGGAGGAACGCGGCGACGACGCCGACGATCTCTACGACCGCGCGATCGCGATCGTCGCCGAGACGCGCAATGCCTCGATCTCCTACATCCAGCGCCGCCTCAAGGTCGGCTACAACCGCGCCGCGCGGATGATCGAGCAGATGGAAGAAGAGGGCGTCATCGGGCCGCAGGTCGGCACGAAACCGCGCGACGTCTTTGCGCGGCCGCTCGACGCTGAATGAGGTCCGGGGAGACGCGTCGAAGCCGCGTGCGAACGCCTGGCCTCCGCTCACTCGTCGCTCTCGTCGCGGTGTTCGTCGCCGCGCCCGGCGCAGCAGCGGACGGCGCGGATTGTGCCGACGAGATCGCCCAGCGCGTCCAGCAACGCTATGAGAAGGTTCGCGATCTCGCAGGTCACTTCGAGCAGACCACGCAGCGCGTGGCTCTCGGGGGTGGCGCCGGCGACGCACTGGTCGCGAGCGGCGAGGTGGTGTTCGCGAAGCCCGGCAAGATGCGTTGGTCCTACGAAGCGCCCGAGCCGAGCCTGGTCGTGAGCGACGGCGCGACGCTCTGGGTCTACGACCCGAAGGCGCGTGAGGTCCAGAAGCTGCCGCTCGGTGAGGGCTATCTCTCCGCGGCCGGCGTCCAGTTCCTGCTCGGCGAAGGAAAGCTGCAGGACGAGTTCCGCGTGACTGCGAGTGGCTGTGCCGAAGCGACCGTCACGCTCGGACTGACACCCAAGCGCCCGGCCCAGTACGAGCGGCTCGAGATGCGCGTGGATCGCGCCGGTTTCGCCGTTCGCGAGACCTCCGTGGTCGATCTCTTCGGCAACCGGACGACGATCACCTTCGGCGAGCTGCGCGAGAACACGAAGCCCGCCGCGGGCCTGTTCGCGTTCAAGCCGCCCGAGGGCGTACGCGTCCTCAGCGTACCGGGCGCGCCTTGAGTCGCGTCGGCACTCCGGTCCACGCCGACCGCGCTTTGTCCACGGACGGCAATTCGCGTCACCCAGTCCCTCCGCCGCGCAAGGCGTTGCGCAGAGCCCCGGTGGGCGCTGTCTCTCCGACGGCGCCGTCAAAATCGCGGCGAAGGATCGATCGCATCGCATCCCAAGGCGGCAGATTCGATGCAAGTTGCGCACGACCTGCGCCGATCGGGGAAGGGAACCCTCGCGAGGTCCATGCCCCGCGGGCGTTCCGGTAATCCGGAGTGAACCCACGAGGTGGCGTGCAAACCGTTGGTGGTGGAGCCTGCGAACCGCGCGAAGAGCGGCGAGGCCACGCGCGTTCGCTTGACAGGGGTAGGTGCTCTGATATGCTCGATCGGCCCGAAAATGCCGAAAATACTAGGGTTTTTGGCCTTTCAGCGAGATGGTGGATGAGACCGCGCAGGCGTCGAACCGGCATGCAGCGGACCCACTTGGCAGGCCCGAGCGGGATTCGGACTGCGTCTGCCCCGCTGCTTTCCGGCGCACGCGAGGCCGTGTGTGCATCGTCGCCCTCGCTCGAGCGGTTGTTGCCGAGGCCGCGTACCGAAGCATCGGCCGACAGGAACTTCGCGGTGTTGCGAGTCACGGAGTCGCTTGATGGCTCGCGCCAGTTGAATTTCGAACGCCTGCTTCTTTGCGGCGCCCCCTTGATCAGACCAGCGTCCGGTGACGGCACGAGCCTTGCAGCTCGAATCAGGCAGGTGGTTCCTCGAATGGTGACGGAGCCGCTGAACCGGGAAGGGGCGCGACGATGAGTGAGTTCGACGACGCCGGCAGCTTGGGCAAGAAGGGATTCGTGCGCGACGTGATGCGACGCATCTCTGCGTCAGGTCCGCGGCCGGGCGAGGAACCCGATCGCGACTCCAGCTCGGCGGGCGATCCGGTCGAAGAGCTGCAGGACGCCCTGCGCTTCTTCGGCAGCGACTCCTCCGAGTTCCGCCGCCGCCTCGAGCGACTGCTCGCCGAGTACGACGCTGCGCGCCGTCGCTATCACGTGCTGCGCCAGCAGTTGGGCGATGCCGAGCGCCAGAACGAGAAGCTGGTGCACACGCTGCAAGAGGCGAAGCAGCAGATCGAACTCCTGAAGGAGGAGGTCGACAAACTCTGCGCGCCGCCCAACAACTACGGTGTCTTCACGCGCTCCAACAAGGACGGTACGGCGGAGATCGTCGTGGACGGCCGGGCGATGCGCGTCAACGTCCATCCCAAGGTCGATGCGAGCGGCTTCGAAGAAGGACAGCTCGTCCTGCTGAACGAGGCCTTCAACGTGATCGAGCCCGCTGGTTTCGTGAACCGCGGTGAGATCGCATCGGTGATCGAGGTGCTCGGCGACGGTCGCGCCATCGTGCTCGGCCACACGGACGACGAGCGCGTCGTCACCCTCGCGGATCCGCTGCGTCGCGAGATGCTGAAGGCAGGCGATCACTTGATGATCGATGCGCGCACGCAGTACGCGTTCGAGAAGATGCCGAAGTCGGCCGTCGAAGAGGTGATGCTCGAGGAGATTCCGGACATCACCTACGACCGCATCGGCGGGCTCGAAGAGCAGATCGAGATCCTGCGCGACGCAATCGAGCTGCCGTACATGCACCCGGAAATCTTCCATGAGCACCAGCTCCGGCCGCCCAAGGGCATCCTGCTCTACGGACCGCCGGGCTGCGGCAAGACGCTGATCGCGAAGGCGGTCGCGAACAGCCTGGCCAAGAGCGTCGAGAAGCGCACCGGTCGCCAGACCACGGCGTTCTTCCTGAACGTGAAGGGTCCCGAGCTGCTCAACAAGTACGTCGGCGAAACCGAGCACAAGATCCGCGAGGTGTTCCGCAAGGCGCGCGAGAAGGCCAGCGAAGACGTTCCCGTCGTGATCTTCTTCGACGAGATGGACTCGCTGTTCCGGATGCGCGGCTCGGGCATCTCCTCCGACATGGAGGCGACCGTCGTCGCGCAGTTCCTGTCCGAGATCGACGGCGTCGAGTCGCTCAAGAACGTGATCGTGATCGGCGCCAGCAACCGGCAGGACCTGATCGATCCGGCCGTGCTTCGCCCCGGTCGCCTCGACTTGAAGGTGAAGGTGAGCCGGCCGGACGCGAAGTCCGCGCACGACATCTTCACCAAGTACCTGAAGCCCGAGCTTCCCTTCCACCGCTCGACGGAGGAGCACTACGGCTCCGATCCGCAGAAGATCACGGATGGGCTCATCCGCGACACGATCGACAACATGTACGCAACCACAGAGGAGAACAAGTTCCTCGAGGTGACGTACGCGAAGGGCGAGCGTGAGATCTTCTACTTCAAGGATTTCGCGAGTGGCGCGATGATCCAGAACATCGTCGATCGTGCCAAGAAGAAGGCGGTGAAGCGTCTGATCGAGCGGGACGAGCGGGGCATCCAGCTCGGTGACCTGATCGACTCGGTGCGCGACGAATTCAAGGAGAACGAGGATCTTCCGAACACCACCAACCCCGACGACTGGGCCCGCATTTCAGGGCGCAAGGGCGAGCGCATCATCAACGTTCGTACCCTGATCACGGGGATCAACCGCAATGAAGGGCGGTCGATCGAAGACATCCGATCGGGTCAGTACCTGTAGTGAGGTCGTGGTGAAGAGGATTCGATGGCGATTCCCAAGGTAATGGGGACGGAGATCGAGTACGGAATCACTGTCAAGAACGACCGCGATTTCGACCCCATCTCCAGCTGCGTCCTCCTCGTCAACTCGTACCGGGAAGAGTCCACGACGAAGATCCTGTGGGACTACGACCAGGAAAACCCGCTCGCCGACGCGCGCGGCTTCCAGGTCGAAGGGGAGAAGTACACCCCGAACCAGCAAGAGAACATCGCCCGCAACAAGACGCTTGCGAACGGCGCGCGTTACTACGTCGACCACGCGCACCCCGAGTACTCGTGCCCGGAAGTGACCAACGCGCGCGACCTCGTGATCCACGAGAAGGCGGGCGAGCGCATCGTCGAGCAGAGCCGTCGCGACGCCAACCGGGTGCTCCCGCCGGGCACCCAGATGCTGATCTACAAGAACAACAGCGATCGCAAGGGCAATTCCTACGGGAGTCACGAGAACTACTTGATGGACCGCCGAACGTCCTTCAAGCAGATCGTCGAGCACCTGATGCCTTTCTTCGTGACGCGCCAGATCTACAGCGGCGCGGGCAAGGTCGGCTCCGAGAACCGCGCGCATCCGTGCGAGTACCAGCTCTCGCAGCGCGCCGATTTCTTCGAAACCGAGGTTGCGCTCGACACGATGGTCAAGCGGCCGATCATCAATACACGGGATGAACCGCATGCCGATCGCGAGAAGTATCGCCGCCTGCACGTGATCGTCGGCGACGCGAACATGAGCGAGTTCACGATCTGGCTGCGCAACGGGCTCACCGCGCTCGTGCTCGCGATGATCGAAGACGGCGCCGTCGACCGCGATCTTTCCTTCCGTGATCCCGTGCGCGCGATCAAGGAGATCTCGCACGACGCCAGCTGTCGTCGCGAAGTCGAAATGCAGAGTGGCCGCCGGCGAAGCGCCGTCCAGGTGCAGCGCGAATATCTGGAGATGGCGCGGCGGTATGTCGCGACGCGCGAGGTCGCCGCCGAGGTCAAGGACCTGATCGTCGAGTGGGAGCGTGTGCTCGACGCGCTCGAGCGTGATCCGATGGAGCTTCGCGGTGAGATCGACTGGATCATCAAACGCGCACTCATCGAAGGATTCATGGAGCGCAAGGGTGTCGACTGGGGCTCACCGCAGGTCCAGATGCTCGACCTGCAATATCACGACCTACGACCCGACAAGGGCCTGTACTATATTCTCGAACGTCAGGGCCGTGTGAGACGCGTGGTCACGGACGAGGAGATCGAGCGAGCTGTTCTGTATCCGCCCGAAGACACGCGCGCCTATTTTCGCGGTGGCTGTCTTCGTCGCTACGGTACGCAGGTTTTTGGAGTCAACTGGGACTCGATTTCGTTCGGCATCGGCGACGAGCCAATCAAGCGCGTGATGATGATCGAGCCGCTCAAGGGATCGAAGCAACACGTCGAGGCGCTCTTCAACTCGTCGCCCACTGCAGCCGAGTTGGTGCGCAATCTCCGGAGTTGAGATCTGCCATTCACCGACGAGCGCTGCCGCTCGGGGAGAACCGCATGAAAGTCCACTCGAGAAGTCCGCGGCGCGAAGCCAAAGAGAAACTCCGCTTCCTCGGCGCTGCCGAGTCACAGCAGCAACAGAAGAAGGGCGGCGGTGATGGCGGCGATGACGGTGGCGAGAAGGGCGCGGGCGGAAAGAAGCTCGCCAAGAAGGGCGAAGACCTCAAAGAAGAGATGGACTCCCTGATCGACGAGATCGACGAGGTTCTCGAGGAAAACGCCGAGGAGTTCGTCAAGAATTACGTACAGCGCGGCGGGCAGTAGCTGCTCGACGTCCGGAGGCAGGGGGGGTGCTCATCCGAGGCAAGTACCAGGGCGCGAGCTTCTTCGAGCTGCTCGAAGTCGATTTCCCGCACCTGCATCCCGCCGCGAACGCGCGCGATCGGGTCGACGCGTCCGCGTTGCAGGGCGTCCCGCACGGCACGACTGTGCTCGCGATGCGTTGCGCCGAAGGCGTGCTGATGGCGGGCGATCGACTCGCCACCGAAGGCCACCGGGTTGCTTCGCGCGACCTGCAAAAGGTGTATCCGACCGACGCGCACTCGATGGTGGCGATCGCCGGAGCGGCGGGCCCGGCGATCGAGATGGCGCGCATGCTGCGGATCGAACTCGAGCACTACGAGAAGATCGAAGGCGAGGCGCTCGAGCTCGAGGGCAAGGCCAACAAGCTCTCGCAGATGGTGCGCGCGAACCTGCCGGCGGCGATGCAGGGCCTCGTCGTCGTGCCGATCTTCGCCGGCTACGACCGGCGCCGGCGTCTCGGACGTCTCTGGAAGTACGACGTCACGGGGGGGCGCTACGAAGAGGCCGAGTTCGAGTCCTCGGGGAGCGGCAGCCTCTACGCGCGTGAGTCGATCAAGAAGGCGTGGCGGAGCGATCTCGGTCGCGACGACGCTCTGCGCGTCTCATTGCAAGCGCTCGCCGATGCGGCAGACGAGGATCGAGCGACGGGCGGCGTCGATCTCGCGCGCGGCATCTTCCCGATCGTCTGCTTCTGCACCGAGGCCGGCGTCGAGGAAGTGACCCGGGAGGAGATCGAGCGAACCTACCGCGAGCATGTTGCGATCGCGCACCATCACGTCGGTTCGGGGGGCTGATGTCGATCCCGTTCTACGTCTCGCCCGAACAGTTGATGCAGGACAAGGCCGACTTTGCCCGAAAGGGCATCGCTCGGGGCAAGTCCATCGTCGCGCTCGAATACGACAAGGGCATCGTGCTGCTCGCCGAGAACCCGTCGAGCTTGTCGAAGATCGGCGAGATCTACGACCGTCTCGCCTTCGCGGGCGTCGGCAAGTTCAGCGAGTTCGACCAGCTCCGGAAGATCGGCGTGCGCTTCTGCGATGTGCGCGGCTACGCCTACAGCCGCGAGGACGTGCGCGCCAAGGCGCTCGCCAACGCCTACTCGCAGGCGATCGGCGACGTGTTCACGCAGCAGATGAAGCCGCTCGAGGCCGAGGTGATCGTGGCGGAGGTCGGTGATCCGCATCTGCTCGGCCAGGAGCAGAACACGCTCTATCGCGTCCAGTTCGATGGCAGCATCTCCGATCACCGCGGCTTCTGCGGGATCGGGGGCACCGTGGAACAGCTCGAGATCTATCTGAAGGAGCACTACCGAGCCGGTCAACCCCTAGGGGATGCGGTGCGCGTTGGCGTCGCCGCGCTCTCGAACGGTGGCAGCCGGATCGCGGCGGATCGGCTCGAGATGTGCACACTCGATCGTGAGCGCCCGGGCCGAAAGTTCCGTCGCGCCTCCGCCGATGAAGTAGCGGCTATTCTGGGCTGACCGCAGGCTCAGCGCCGAGGTCGAGTCGTGCAGAAGCGCATCTACGGCGTCGAGACCGAGTACGGGATCATCTTCACGCCGGAAGGTCGCAAGACCCTCCCGGTCGAGAAGGCGATCCGCTTCCTTTTCGAGAAGCTGATCACCACCGAACACTTCCTGAACGTCTTCCTCGAAAACGGCGCGCGCTTCTACCAGGACACCGGGTGCCACCCCGAGTACGCAACGCCGGAATGCGCGTCACCGCGCCAGCTCATCGTCTACGACAAGGCCGGCGAGCGCATCCTCGAAGAACTCGAGGACTACGCCGAAGAGAAGATCCGCGAGGAGCGCATCGCCGGGAAGCTCTCGATCTTCAAGAACAACACCGACTTCGTCGGGAACTCCTATGGCTGCCATGAGAACTACCTGGTCGACCGCGATGTCGACTTCTACTACCTCGCCGAGCAACTGATCCCGTTCCTGGTGACGCGCCAGATCTACACCGGTTCGGGAAAGGTGTTCCAGACCCAGGACGGCGTTCACTACTGCATCAGCCAGCGCGCCCAGCACATCTACCAGAAGATCTCGGGCACCACGACCAACGACCGCTCGATCATCAACACCCGCGACGAGCCGCACGCCGACCGCGAGAAGTATCGCCGCCTGCATGTGATCGTCGGCGACTCGAACATGAGCGAGTACACGAACTTCGTGAAGATCGGCACTTGCGCGGTCGTGCTCCAGATGATCGAGGACAACTTCATCAACAAGGACTTCACGCTTCGCAATCCCGTCAAGGCGATCAAGGACATCTCCTACGACACGACCTGCAAGCGGAAGCTGCGCCTCGACAACGGCCGCGAGTACTCGCCGATCGAGATCCAGCGCGAGTACTGCGAGATGGCCCAGCGCTACCTCGAGCAGTACCCCGTTTCCGACGAGCTGAAGGACGCCGTCGTGAAGTGGCAGTACGTGCTCGACTGCCTCGACACCGAGCCGGACAAGCTCGGCCGCGAGGTGGACTGGATCATCAAGCGCAAGCTGATCGAGTCGTACCTCTCGAAGAAGGGCACGGGCTGGAACGACCCGCGCGTCTTCATGCTCGACCTGCAGTACCACGACATCCGCGTGAACCGCGGCCTCTACTACCTGCTGGAACGCAAGGGCGGGGTGGAGCGGATGCTCAGCGACGACGAGGTCATCAAGGCGAAGACCGAGCCGCCGCACGATACGCGTGCGAAGATGCGCGGCGAGTTCATCAAGCTGGCACGCCAGAACTCGATCCAGTACGACCTCGACTGGTCGAACATCCGCCTCGGGAACCTTCTGAACGTGCGCGTGATCTGCAACAATCCGTTCGAGACCGACACCGAGAAGGTCGCCGAGCTGGTGCGCACGATCCAGAAGACCAACCTGCGCAAGACCAGCCTGTCGAAGCTCGTGATCCAGTCCTGAACGCGCCTCTCAGCGGGGCGCTTGCTCCCCGGATACGCTGGCGTGTTCGATCAGGATGCGCTTCACCTCGTTGATCGTCGCGGGATTCGCCTGGGCGGAATGGGAGGAGCGCACGATCAACTCCGACTCGACGCCGTCGATGTGCGCGCTCTCATACTTCACGACGCCGTCGCCGCCCTCCTCGACCGGTCCGTCGCCCGTCACCGCGATGATCGAGTGCGCGGTGATGTGCGGGTCGATGGAAAGCGAGGAGAGCTTCTGCAGGAACGGATGGCCGGGTCTCATGTTGTCGAGGCTCGTCGGCATGCGCCCGAGCTTGCTGGTCAGCATCTCGTCCTGATTCTGGGTGATGAGATTGACGCTGAGCTGGGTGATCCGCAGCGGCGCCGAGATCAGGCGCGTGACCAGGTTGCTCAGCGAGAACGAGGCGAGGTAGGAGCCGCGGTGCGGCGTGCAGATGAAGATCACGCGCCGCACGAAGGGCAGCGGCTCGTAGAACATCGAGCGCTGCAGCAACTCGCGATCGGCGTCCGAGATCTTCAGCTCGTCGATCGAACGCGGCGTCAAGTTGTCCCAGAAGGCCGTGCCCGACTCGACCGCCGTGAGCTTCGTGAGCAGACCGCCCTGGCTGTGGCCGATCACGACCATCTTCTTCATCGCCGGATCGGTGCCGGCGGGATCGAGCTTCGCCACGGTGTCCTTCAGCGACTGCACCAGCACGCCGCCCGAGTACGGGATCGGGTTGCCCGTGTTGTAGATGAAGAGCCAGACCTCGTAGCGCGCCGCGATCGCCGGGTCGTTCTCGAACTCGTTGACCATCTCGGCCCAGCGCGCCGGGCTCGATGCGGTGCCGTGCACCAGCACCACCGGAATGCGCCCGGGGCGGTGCGGGCGCATCACGATGAGCTGGCTCGCGACGCCGCCGGGCAGGAAGTCGCCGGAGCGGAAGCCGGCGAACTCGAAGTCCCAGACCGGCGCGCCTTCGAGCATGTAGG
>JAGSPS010000032.1 GCA_018262315.1 Deltaproteobacteria bacterium
GTGGACCGTGATCGCCTTCGCAGAGCTCGGCGACGGAGACAAGGCCGCCGAGCTGTTCTCGATCTTGAACCCGATCCACCACGCGAGCACGCGCGCGGCGGTCCACCGCTACAAGGTCGAGCCCTACGTCGCCTGCGCCGACGTCTACGCGGTGCCGCCGCACGTCGGACGCGGCGGCTGGACCTGGTACACCGGCGCAGCGGGCTGGCTGTATCGCGCAGGCCTCGAGTGGATCCTCGGCTTCCGCGTGCAGGGCGCGAGGCTCGTGCTCGATCCCTGCGTCCCGAGCGCATGGCCGAGTTTCGAGATCGAGTACCGGCATCGCTCGGCCCACTACCAGATCCGCGTCGAGAATCCGCGCGGCGTCTGCCGCGGCGTCACACGACTCGAACTCGACGGCGAGGCACTTCCGTCGACCAGCGCCGGGATCCCGCTCGCGGACGACGGTGCGGTCCATCGGGTGCGCGTGGTGCTCGGTTGACGGCACCGGCAATCGCGGCAGTCGCGCGCACGATCGCCACGCGCTGCTCGGCAAGAGCGGCGCCTCGATCGCCGCTGCGTGGCCTGCAATGGAGAGCGAACGAGCGACGGCTTCACTCGCGATCGGGACGCGCCTGGGCCAGCGCCGCGCCGGCCGTCGCCAACGCGCGCTGGATCAGCCATTCCTGCGCGCGCACGCCGTTCACCGTGGCGACCCGTTGATAACTGCCGTCGGCTTCGAGCTCTCGCGCCTTCACGTCGTCGTGGCGGTAGACGTCGAGGATTTCTTCGAGCCGCTGCGCGACGGACTCGGACCGGATCCGGCACATCACCTCGACGCGGCCGCGCAGGTTGCGCGGCATCCAGTCGGCGCTGCCGATCCAGAACTCGGGCCGGCCGCCGTTCTCGAAGCGCACGACGCGCGTGTGCTCGAGGAAGCGGTCCACGATCGAACGGACGCGGATGCGCTCCGAAAGACCCGGCACGCCCGGACGCAGGCAGCAGATGCCGCGCACGATCAGGTCGATCTCGACGCCCGCCTGCGACGCGTCGTAGAGCGCGCGGCACACCTCCTCGTCCTGGATGGAGTTGAGCTTGGCGACGATCGAGGCCGGTCGCCCCGCGCGCGCGTGCTCGGCCTCGCGCGCGATGCGTTCGAGCAGCCCGCTACTCAACGTGAACGGAGCGACCAGCAGGTGGTTCCAGCGCTCGCGCGACGAGAGACTCGTCAGCATGTTGAAGACGCTCGCGACCTCGGCCGTGATCTCCGGATCCGCCGTGAAGAGCCCGAAGTCGGTGTACAGCCGCGCGGTGATCGGGTTGTAGTTGCCGGTGCCGATGTGCGCGTAGCGGCGGATGCCGTCTTCTTCGCGCCGCACCACCAGCATCAGCTTGCAGTGCGTCTTCAGGCCCACCAGGCCGTACACGATCTGTACGCCCGCCTCTTCCATGCGTCGCGCCCAGCGGATGTTCTTCGCCTCGTCGAAACGCGCCTTCAGCTCGACCAGCACGGTGACCTGCTTGCCGTTCTCGGCGGCCGTGACGAGCGCGCGCGCGATCGCGGAGTCCTCGCTGGTCCGGTACAGCGTCTGCTTGATGGCGAGCACGCGCGGATCCGGATCGTCGGGAAGAGTTTCGCCGGCTCGCGCAACGAGGGGTGGATCGGCGCGACGAAGCGCGGCGCCTTCAAGCGATCGTCGGACTCGAGATCGACGAGCTGGGTCAGGCGCGAGATGTTCACCGGGCCGTCGCATTCGACGAGGTCGCGCGCGTCGAGGTCGAGGACTTCGAGGAGTTCCTGGCGCAGGCGCTCGCCGACGGGCGCGCGCACTTCGAGTCGCACTGGATCGCCGCGGCGCCGGCGACGCAGCTCCTGCTCGATTGCGATCAGCAGGTTCTCGGTCTCTTCTTCGTCGACGTAGAGGTTCGAATTGCGCGTCACGCGGAAGGCGGTGTGATCGAGGATCTTGGCGCCCGTGAAGAGTTCGGGGAGCTGCCAGCGGATCACGTCGGCGAGAAACACGTACGTGCGCGTTCCCGCCTCGCCGCCGGGTGCACGGAAGACGCGCGAGAGCACGCGCGGGACCTGCACGACGGCGAGCCGCACGGGTTCCTCGGGGTCGTCGGTGTCGAGCAGCGCAGCGATGTTGAGGCTGCCGCTCGCGACGAACGGGAACGGATGCGTGGGGTCGAGGGCGATCGGCGTCAGCACCGGAAAGATCTCGCGGTGGAAGAAACCGCGCAGCCAGGCCTGCTGGTCGGCCGGCAGCAGATCGGGGTCCGGAAAGACGATGCCTTCCTTCTCGAGCGCGGGTTGCAGGACTTCGTTCCAGCAACGGTAGAGGTCGCGCACCTGTTCGCGCGCGACGCGGTCGATCGCCTCTAGCGCCTCTGCGGCCGTCTTGCCGTCGGGCTCGTGGGTGGTGATCCCGGCCTCCGCCTGCTGCTTCAAGCCGGCGACGCGAACCTCGTGGAATTCCGATAGGTTCGAGTCGACGATCGAAAGGAACTTCACGCGTTCCATCAGCGGATTGCCGGGATCCTGCGCCTCTTCCAGGACTCGCCGGTTGAAGGCGAGCCACGAGAGCTCCCGATTCAGGAAGAGTTCCGATCCGGGCACGCGGGCGGGGGACTCACTGGGCATGGCTACAGCATCGGACACTCGCCCTGCGGAGCCAACCCGAGAGACCGCAGGCGACCCTGCGCGCGCGCGGCAGGCGCGCAGGTCACTCGGCGAAGCGACTCGCTTCGCGCCGATGCGAGGGCCAATCGAGCGCGAGCCTCTCGCCCCCCGCATGCACCTCGACTGCGTCGCTCGGGAACGGAGCCTCCACCCAGGGCGCCTCGTAGCGCGGGAAGCCGCGCAGCGCGACGACCCGCCCGTCGCGCCGCAACGGGCCGCGCCAGGCGAACTCGATGGGTCCCTGGGAGGGCGACTCGTAGCGGAGCGAGGCGCGGCCGAAGCGCAGCGGCGCAGCCGCGACGCGCGCGACGAATTGCTCGAAGGATCCTTCCGTAGCCCGCCGTCCCAGCTCGCAAATCCAGATGTTGTGACGCCCCGGAGCGCGCACCTCGTTCGGTTCGATCCAGCGCGCCGGCTGCTGCGAGCGCAGCGCCAGATACCCGGCGCCGAGACGCGCGAAGAACCAGCCATTGCGCCCGATCACCTCGTCGAAGCGATCGCGCGGCAACCAGGCGTGCGTGAAGAGATTGCGGTTCTGCACGTAGAGCGCGGGCCGGCGCGGAATCCGGTAGATCGCGACCAGCACGTTCTCGATCTGCGCCACGCGCGGCAAGGTCGCCGAGCCCGTCCACCAGCCGGGCGAACGCGCGCTCCTGGGCCCCGGGTGCGTCGTGAAACACACCGCGTCGGGACCGAGCGTCGCCTGCCAGATGTGATGCTGATCGCCGCCGCGACCGGGGTTCCAATCCGGTGCGGAGCTGAGCTGGTAGTCGGGCGTGCGGTAGCTGAGGAGATCGACCTCGTCGCGGACGTTGCGGCTCATGTCCCACCGGAAGACTTGCGCGAGGATCGGGAGCAAGCGCGTGCGGTGCAGCAGCGTGAGCAGCGTTCGCTGCCGCGCGAACGGCGCGAAGAACGCGTTGCTCCACCAGCCGAAGCGATCGAGCAGCGCGACGAACCCTTCGATCGTGCGCGGGTGCGCGTACGCCTCCAGCGAGAGCAGCACCATCATGTCTTCGGGATCGCGCGGGTCGAGATCCCAGCGCGACGCTTCGTCGAGGCGGATCCCCATGCGCTGGCGAATCGTCACCGCGTCGCGCCGCTCACCCGCGATCGCCGCGATCGCAGCCGGCACGCGGTAGCGCGGCGAGAGCGCGAGCGCGACCGCGCTCTGATTCTCGACGCGCGCGAACGAGCCGACTCCAAACGCCAGCTTCGCGAGGTCGGTGGTGCCCTCTTCGCGCGCCGCGATCTTGCAGCGCTCGTAGGAACGCCCGTGGCTCGACGCGAAGACGCCCCGGTAGTGGTGGAGCGCCATGTCGAGCAGGAGCAGGTCGGCGACCATCGCGGCGCGCGTCGCAACCTCGAGCTCGCCGGCGAAGTCGACGAGCGCGAGCAGCGCGACCAGATCCTCGTCGTAGTAGACGTGAGAGAGCCATTCGCTGAAGCCGCTGCGGAAGCGCAGCTCGAGCCAGCGCGCGACGCGCCGGCGTCCCGCTGCCGCGACTTCGCGGCCCTTCGCGCCCGAGTTCGAGAACACCGCATCGGGATGGAGCTGGCCCGCCAGCAGCGCCGCCGACGCGAACAGGATCTCGTGGTTCTCGGTCCACGAGCACAGCGAATCCGCGCCGGGCTCGTCGGGCCAATACTTGAAGCCGCGCACGCTCGCGTGGGCGCGCTCGACGAGTGCGCGCGGCAGCCGCGGATCGCCGCCGAAGTGGAACAGCAGGCGCAGGATGCCGTGCAACACGAAGTCGGCGCAGTCGAGGCGGGCGTCCACATAGTCGAGCGCCGCCTCGAAGAGCGGGACGTGCGCGGGACCGCCCGCCGCAAGCCGCGCGACCTCGTGGAACACCGCGCACAGATGCGCCGGCGGCGGCGTACGCCGCACGCAGTCGAGGAACGCCGCGCGGCGCGCTTCGAAGCTCGCGGCGAAGGGCGTCTCCGCGTGCGGATCCGGGTCGGACGAGGTCGGGAGTTCCGGGGGGACGCTCCGCGGCCGCAGCTCGTACACGAAAACCGGGTGCTGGTTGGAATCAGGCGCGTCCACGCGGTCGGCTACTGTACCGCCCTCGCGGCGAGGCCACGGAATGCGCGCTCGACCGATCGCAGTGCTCGCCATGGCGCCCGCCCTCACGCCGGATCTGTTCACGCCCGAGCACCACGCACGCCTCGCGACGCTCGCCCTGCTGCCCGATCCGCAGCCGCTCACGCGCTTCGACGACGCGCGCGCCGCAACGCTGCTAGCACGCGCCGAGGTCCTGCTCACGAGTTGGGGTTCGCCGCGCATCGACGCCGCGGCGCTAGCGCGCGCGCCGCGCCTCGCCGCGATCATCCACGCCGCGGGCACCGTGAAGGGCCACGTCGACCCGTGCTGCTTCGAGCGCGGGATCCGCGTGTCGTCGGCCGCGGCGGCGAATGCGATTCCCGTCGCCGAGTTCGCGCTCGCCGCGATCCTGCTGGCCGGCAAGCGCGCCTTCCGCTTGCAGCGCCGCTACGCCGAAGTGCGCAACTACCGGCTGTGGTGGAACGAGGTGCCGCCGATCGGGAACTACCGGAAGGTCGTCGGCGTCGTGGGGGCGTCGCGGATCGGGCGGCTCGTGATGCAGCACCTGCGCGCCTTCGAGTTCTCCGTACTCGTCGCCGACCCCTATCTGTCCGCCGAGGAGGCGGCGCAATGCGGCGCCGAGAAGACCGAGCTGGACGGCCTGTTGCGCCGCTCCGACGTGGTGAGCCTGCACGCGCCCTCGCTGCCCGAAACCCGCCACCTGCTCGACGCGCGCCGGCTCGCGCTGCTCCGTGACGGCGCCGTACTCGTCAACACCGCGCGCGGCGCCCTGGTGGACGGCGACGCGCTCCGCGCGGAACTCGTCGCCGGACGCATCGACGCCGTGATCGACACCACCGATCCCGAGATCCTCGCGGCCGACTCGCCGCTCTACGACCTCCCCAACGTCTTCCTCACCCCGCACATCGCCGGCGCGATGGGCACCGAGACGCAGCGCATGGCGACCCTCGCACTCGACGAGATCGAGCGCTTCGCGAAGGGCGAACCGCTCGCGCACGAAATCAGACTGGAAGATCTGGCGAGGATCGCGTGAGCCGGCCGCTGCTCGGCTTCTGCTCGATCTCGGCGATGGACCGCCCGCTCGCCGCCGTCGCCGAACTCGCCATCGCGAACGGGCTAGACGGGATCGAGGCGACGGCGCGACCGCCGCACGTCGATCCAGCCGCGCCGCTCGATGTCCACCGCGAAACGGCGCGCGCAGTGCGGGAAACGGGCGCCGCAATCCTGACCTACGGCTCGTACCTCGGACGCGCCGAGGTGGCCGGCAAGGCGGCCGTCGACGCCGCGACGGCCATGCGCGAAGTGCGCATCGCCGAAGCCCTCGGCGCCCGGCTGCTGCGCGTCTGGGCGGAGCCGCTCCCAGGCGCTCTCGAAGGCGGCTTCGCCGCCGTGGCGACGCTGTTGCGTGCCGCCTGCGATGCCGCGGCTGCCACCGGCATCGACGTCGTCGTCGAGCGCCACCTCGGATCCTTCGCCGACACGCCCGAACGCATCGAGCGGCTCTTCGCCGCCGTGGACCGCCCCAACTTCGCGCTGAACTACCAGGTGCTCGATTCCCTGCCGCAGTCGCTCGCCGCCGCGCAGCCCGACGACGCGCGCCGGCTGGTGCCGCTCGCGCGCTATTTCCATCTGAAGAACACGCGACCCGCGGCGGACGGCGCGGGTCCGATGCCGCCGGGCGGCACGCTCGGCGGCGGCGTGCTCGACTACCGCGCGATCCTCGGCGCGGCTTTCGCGGCGGGTTACGCGGGACCACTCGCGATCGAGTTCCTCTCGTTCGAGGCGCGCCCGCTAGACGACAAGCTCGCCGAGGACGCAGCCTGGTTGCGCCGCACACTCGCGGAGTTGGGCAAGGCGTGAGCGAACACTTCCCGCGCGTCGCGTCGCTGCGCAGCGCGATGGCGCTGCGCGCGCGCTTCGACGCGCTCGGGATCGCACTGCCGTGCGACGACTCCCTCGAGACGGGTGCGGGCGCACCGCTCGCGGCGCCGCTCGCGCTGGGCGCCGGAGCGGGCGGTCCGCTGATCGCGCCGAACCGTTTCGTCGTGCAGCCGATGGAAGGTTGGGATGCCACGCCCGACGGGCTGCCGAGCGACTTGACGCGGCGCCGCTGGCGACGCTTCGGCGCGTCGGGCGCCGGATGGATCTGGGGCGGCGAGGCGGCGGCCGTGCACGAAGACGGGCGCGCCAACCCGCATCAGCTCGTCGTCTCGGAGCGCAGCGTTCCGGCGCTCGCGCGGCTGCGCGGGGAAGTGCTCGCCGAAGCCGCGCGTGCCGGGCACGCCGAGCCGGTGGTCGGTCTCCAGCTCACCCACAGCGGGCGCTGGTCGATGCCGCAGCCGGGCATGCGGCGACCGCGCGTCGCGTACCGGCATCCGATCCTCGACCGCCGCGTCGGCATCGCCGAGGACGGCGCCGTGCTCTCGGACACCGAGGTCGATGAACTCGTAGGCGACTTCGCGCACGCCGCTGCCTGCGCGCAGCAGGCCGGATTTGCGTTCGTCGACGTGAAGCACTGCCACGGCTACCTGCTGCACGAGTTCCTGTCGGCGCGCACGCGAACGGGCCGCTGGGGCGGGCAGCGTCTCACCGAACGAACGCGCCTCGCGCGCGCGATCGTCGCCGCCGTACGCGAAGCGGCGCCGCGGCTGCGCATCGGCGTGCGGCTCTCGGTGTTCGACGTGGTGCCGCACCGGCGCGGCGCGAGCGGCGCCGGCGAGCCCGAGGCGCACGCCCTGCCCTACGCGTGCGGCTTCGGCATCGACGCGACGGACCCCGCTCACATCGATCTCGCCGAGCCGATCGCGCTGGTGCGGCAGCTCGTGGCGAGCGGCGTCGCGTGGATCAACGTGACGGCCGCGAGTCCCTACTACGCTCCCCACGCGCAGCGGCCGGCGTTGTTCCCGCCCTCGGATGGCTACCCGCCGCCGGAGGATCCGCTGGTCGGCGTAGCGCGCCTGCTGGACGCGGCGCGCGCGATCAAGGCCGCGGTGCCCGAGGCGGTGGTCGTGTCATCGGGCTGGACGTATCTCCAGGAGTGGCTTCCGCACGTCGCGCAGGCGTGTCTACGGGAAGGCTTCTTCGACGCGGTGGGACTCGGGCGCATGATGCTCTGCTACCCACAGCTGCCGGCCGATGCGCTCGCCGGTCGCGCGCTCGCGCGCAAGCTCGTCTGCCGCAGCTTCAGCGACTGCACGACGGCCCCGCGCAACGGACTCGTGTCGGGCTGCTATCCGCTCGACGACTTCTACCGAGAGCGGCCGGAGCGCGAGGCGCTGGACGCCGCCAAACGCGCGGAGCGCCCGTGAGCCCGTCGTCGCTCGCCGGCGCGTGGGGTCGCCTGCACGCGCGACGCCCGCACGGCATCGCCGCGGCGCTGCTGCCGTACACACCTGCGGGCAGCGTCGACTGGGCCGCGTTCGAGCGCCACCTGACACGCACCCGCGACGCCGGCCTCGACGTCGCGGTGAACATGGACACCGGCTTCGGCGATCTGCTCGCGCCCGCCGAGCGCGACGCCGTGCTCGACGCGACGCGCGCGGCGCTCGGTCCGGGCCGGCGCTTCTACGCCGGCGCCTTCGCGCAGGGCGCCGCCGACCCGCGCGCGGCGTATCGCGGCGCGATCCTCGCCATCGAGCGGCGCGGCGCGCTGCCCGTACTCGTCCAGTGCCCCGTGATGCAGGCGATGGCGCCGGCGGAGAAGGCGGCGCTCTACGCGGACATCGCGCGCGCCACCGCGGAGGGCGCCCTCGCCTTCGAACTGTCGCCGCGCTTCGGCCCGCATGGCGAGATCTGGGACGATGAGACCTTCGAGCGCCTGCTCGCTGTGCCGCAGCTGCTCGGCGCCAAGCACTCTTCGCTCGACCGCGCGCTGGAGCTGCGTCGCCTGGCGACGCGCGATCGCGTGCGGCCGTCGTGGCGCGTCTACACCGGCAACGACCTCGGTATCGACCTCGCCGCGTACGGCAGCGACTACCTGCTCGGCCTCGCCAGCTTCGCGCCCGAACGCTTCGCCGAACGCGACGCGGCGCTCGCCAGCGGCGACGTCGCCTTCCTCGCGCGCAACGACGCGCTCCAGCACCTCGGCAACGTCGGCTTCCGCACACCGATCCCCGCCTACAAGCACAGCGCCGCGCTGTTCCTGCAGATCACCGGCGGCCTCGCGAGCGACGCGATCCACCCGCGCGCACCGAGGCGCCCCGCGACGGACCGCGTGCTGCTCCACGACTGCGCGCTGCGACTCGGCATGCTCGACGATCCCGAGCGCGCATGGCGCGAGTTCGTCGAGCCGTTCCTCGGCGCCGGTTAGCGCGCGCTCTTCCCGATCCGCAGCCACTCCCGGGATCTGGTCAGCAGGGGCTTCTCGACCAGCTTGTGGATGAGAATGCCGCAGCCGACCGAGACGACGAGGACCGCGGCGAGCAACAGCAGCGCGGTGGCCTGGGTCGTCTCGCCCTCCGGCACCCAGCCGAGCGAGCGGATCGCGCTGAAGGTGCGCTTCTGGAAATAGAGGTGCACCAGGTAGATCGAGTACGAGGCGTCGCCGATCAGCAGCAGTAGCCGCCGCCGCTTCAGGAACGCTTCGATGCTTCCCGACACCGATGCGAAGAGCAGCAGCGCGCTGCCGGTTCCGAAGCCCACCGTCAGCGGCGGGCTGGACCAGACGAACAGATTCGGGTCCGAAAGCGAGAGGTAGTACCAGCCCGTGCAGGCGAAGACGACGGTGCCGGCGGCCAGGCTGGCGAGGCCGATCCGGTCGCGGAGGCTCGGCTCCAGCCTGTCGCGCACTGCGATCACCGCGAGCGCCGTCAACAGCCCGAACAGGAACAGCACGTTGAGCAGGTCGAGCGCGAGGCATTCGCCGAAGGGGTAGAAGGCGTAGTGATGATTCAGCACCAGCAGCACGAACCACGCGGCGAACACCCCGGCGCCCAGACTCCGCCTGACGAGGAACGCGACGAAGATGCCGTAGAAGATCACCTCGTAGGTGAGGGTCCAGGAGACCGCGACGATCGGAGACTTGCCGGAGTTGAAGAACAGGGCGTTGGACAGGAAGTCGCCGATCCCGAGGCGGCCCCAGAACACCTTGCGGCCGCCGAGCAGCAGGAACACGATCCAGTAGATCGGGTAGATGCGCACCAGCCGCTTGAGCAGGTAGCGCGGAGCCTTGCGAAAATCGTCCAGGTCGCGGCGGTGCGCGTGGTAGATGATCAACCCGCTGATCACGAAGAACATGTGTACGCCGGAGTAGCCGAACCCGGCCACGCCGAGCAGCCACGTCTCGCCGTACTTGTGGTTGACCAGGCCCGCGCCGTGGTAGACGGCCACCAGCAGGCACGCCAGGCCTCGGCAGACCTGGGGCGTGTAGATCGTGGAGTCGACGCGCTGTCGCAGGCTGCGTTCGGTGTGTGCCACCTGGGAGCGCGAGCGTTCAGAGAGCGATTTCGTCAACCCCAGCCTGCCCGAATCCTTCACGAGAGTTGAACCAACGAAGACCCCTGATCGCGTAGGAGCGGGTTGCAATACACCGCTCCCTGCACGATCGAGGACCTTCGTGCATTGCGCAATCTACTACACGGCGCGTTTCGTTCTACGAACTTGCTTCGAAGGCCGTGGCGGCCGGTCGCCGCGAGAGGATTCCTGCTCGGCGCGCGATCCGCGCTCGCCTTTCGTGTTCGCCTTCCCGTATCGTTGCGGCAATCGCCCACCGCGCGCTGCCGGAGAAGAAGGAGGCATCGTGTCCGAGCTGTCCCGTCGCGACTTCGTGAAGGTCGTGGGTACTGCGGCGGCCGCAGCGTCGCTGCCGGCGAGCGGCGGCTGCGAGCGCGGCGAGCACGAGCCGGCGGCGGCGCATGAAACCGTGCACACGGCGCGCGAAGCTGCGTCCGCGAGCGCCTCGGACTTTCGGGACCGCTGGCGGGCGAAGTGGACGTGGGACCGCGCGGAAAAAACCAGCCACTTCAACAACTGCGCGTATCAGACGCACTGCCTGTTCGAGGTCTACGTGAAGGACGGCGAACTCCTGCGCGAGGAGCAGGCGTCCGCCTATCCCGCGCTCCACGAGGGCGTGCCGGACCCGAACCCGCGTGGTTGCCAGAAGGGCTGCGCGTACAGCGCGCTCGAAGCCGGCGGCTCGCGCGTCCTCCACCCGCTGCGCCGCAAAGGCGAGCGCGGCTCAGGGGCGTGGGAGGAGGTTTCCTGGGACGTCGCGCTGGACGAGATCGCCGATCGGCTGGTGAGCGCAATCGTCGAGGATGGCCCCGACTCGGTCGTGATGGACGTCGGCACGAACGGCATCGGCACGACGGCGCAGGCAGCGGCGCAACGCCTCGCCGAAGCCCTCGACTGCGTGATGCTCGACCCCAACGCCGAGATCGGCGATCAGCAGCAGGGCGCCGCCGTGACCTACGGCGGGATCGCCACCGCGCGCTCCACCGAGAGCTTCTTCGCTTCGGACCTGATCCTCGTGTGGAGCGGGAATCCCGCCTACACGCAGATCCCGAACTTCCATTTCGTGTTGGAGGCCCGCTATCACGGCGCGACCATCGTCGTGATCGCGCCCGACTACAACGCCACCGCGGTCCATGCCGACCTCTTCGTGCCGGTGAGGCCCGGCACCGACGCCGCGCTCGCCTTCGCGATGGCGAAGTGGATCCTCGACGAGGGGCTGTACGACGAAGCGCTGCTGCGCGAGCAGACCGACCTCCCGTTCCTCGTCCGGCTCGACACCCGGAAGTTCCTGCGGGAGTCCGACCTGGTGGCGGGCGGATCCGACGAGACGCTGTACCGCTGGGATCGCGCGCGCGGCGCAATCGAGATTGCGCCGACCGACAGCCTCGCGCTCGGCGCGAGCGACCCGGCCCTCGAAGGCAGCTTCGAGGTCGACACGCTCTCGGGTCGCGTTTCCGTGCAGCCGGTCTTCGAGTTGCTCCGGAGCGCGCTGGCGCCCTGGACGCCCGAGGCTGCCAGCCGCGCTTGTGGTACGCCGCCGGGCACGATCCGCCGTCTCGCGCGCATGCTGGCGGGTGTGAAGGCCGCGTCGAACGTCGAGTCGCTCTGCCTCGGGAAGATCTACCACGGCGACGCGATCATGCGCGCGCAGATCCTCGTCTTCGTGCTGTGCGGGCACCTGGGGAGGAACGGAGCGGGCTACGTCTCCGTGTCGAACCTCGCACCCGACGGGCACGGCCCGATCCTCGGCGACCACCGGGGGCTGCTCACGCCCGACGCGAAGTTCACGCGGCGACACGCCGCCGCGTTGCTGCGCGATCATCTGCTGCGGCGCCCGCCGCCGCGCGAGGTGCTCCGCGGGCTCTCGGAGGCGTTCGTCGAGTCGAAGGGAATGTCGAGTTCGACGCTGTTCTGGCAGCTCCACGGCGGCGTGATCGACGTCTCGGCCGCTCCCTGGGACCCGACGCTTCCGCGCGACGTGCGCGAGTACGTGCGCGAGGCGCTGGATCGCAAGTGGCAGCTGGTGGAGCCGGCCCCCGGCAAGCGCCCCCGCGCGCTGCTCGTGATGGCAGGGAACCCGCTGCGGCGGGTGCGCAGCGCGCACAAGCTGCGTGAGGTGTTGTGGCCGAAGCTCGACCTCGTGGTCGTGACCGACATCCGGATGAGTTCGACCGCCCGTTTCGCCGACTACGTGTTGCCCGTCGCGGCCTCGTACGAGAAGGCCAACGCCTCGAGCTTCATCAACCAGTTCCTGCTGGTTCACGCGGCGAAGGCGGCGATCGACCGTGCGGGCGATGCAAAGGACGAGTGGGAGATCGCGTGCCTGCTCGCGGCGAAGATCCAGGCGCGCGCGAAGGAGCGCGGCATCTCGACCTTCACCGGGCGCCGCGGCGAGACGCAGCGGCTGGATCGCGCGCACGACGTCGTGACGCGCGAGGGCGAGTTCGGCGCGCGGGACGCCGAGAAGCTCGCGCGCCTGCTGATCGAGAACTCGACCAACCTCGACACCACGAGCTTCGATGCGGCGACGGCGCGCGGCTGGGCGGCGGTGACCTCCCTCGGCCGGGGCCCGATCAACGCCGCCTCGGCCACCGACTGGGCTCCCGGCGAGACCATCACGCCGTACCTGTGGCACCTGCGCGACAAGAAGCCGTGGCCGACGCTCACGGGGCGCGTGCAGTTCTACATCGATCACGACTGGTACCTCGAACTCGGTGAGGCGCTGCCGGCCTTCAAGGAGCCGCCCAAGGCGGGGGGCGACTACCCGCTACAGATGACTGGTGGCCTCACGCGCTGGAGCATCCACTCGCTCCAGCGCGCCGACGCGATGATGCTGCGGCTGCAGCGCGGCGCGCCCGCGCTCCACGTCTCCGCGCAGGACGCGAGCGACCGCGGCATCGCGGACTGGGACCGCGTCGAAGTGGCGAACGACGTCGGCCGCTTCCTCGTACGCGTCAAGGTGTCCCCCGCGATCCGTCCCGGCCAGGTCGTGATGTACCACGCCTGGGAGGACTACCAGTTCGAGGGTGGAATCGGACACCGCAACGTGCTCGCCACGCCCCTGAACCCGCTCGGACTCGCGGGCGGCTACCCGTACCTCGATGCGACGTTCGGAGCCCGTCAACCGGGCATGAACGACCGCGACACGCGGGTCGAGATCCGGAAGATCTGATCCGGTCGGGCAGCAGCGCAGCACCCGCACGTCCCAGGAACGAGCGGGTCCCTGCGGAGAGCGTGAGCGGTATGCTCCGCTGCCCATCGCAAACTCGCGGTGACGGAGGCGCCCACGAGATGGATCTCTACGAGGCGATGCGTACCTGTCGCGCGGTGCGCCGCCACCGGCCCGAAACGATTCCCGACGACGTGCTGCGGCGCGTCCTCGAAGCCGCGACCTTTGCGCCGACGGGCGGCAACGCGCAACCGTGGCGGGTCATCGCGGTGCGCGACGCCGGCAAGCGTCGCGCGCTGCGGGATTTGTATCTGCCGCTCTGGCAGGAGTACCAGAAGGAGCACATGCGCGCATCCGCCGGGCTCACCGGCGACGCCGCGGACAAGCGTGACCGCATGCTGGCTGCCGCCGACCACCTGGCCGCACACCTCGACGTGTCCCCGGTGATCGCGGTGTTCTGCTTCGACGCGCGGCGCATGGCGATCACCGACGAGGGCCTCGGCCGGCCGTCGGTGGTGGGCGGCGCGTCGATCTATCCCGCCGTCCAGAACCTGCTGCTCGCGTGTCGCGCCGAGGGACTCGGCTGCGTGCTCACCACACTGCTCTGCAAGGCCGAGCCGGAGGTGTGCGCACTGCTCGAGATTCCCGATCCGTGGGCCACCGCGGCGTTCGTGCCGATCGGCTGGCCGGCGAGCAAGGGGCATGGTCCGCTGACGCGCCGTCCCGTCCAGAGCATGGCGTTCGGCGATCGCTTCGGAGGAGCGCTGTAGATGGAATTCGCAGACTCGGAAATCGTGGAGGGACTGCGGCGCCAGCTCCTCGGGTTCATGGACGAGCACGTCTACCCGAACGAGCGCCGTTTCGAGCAGTGGCTCGCCGCTCAGCCAGATCGCTGGGCCGCGTCGTGGCCGCCGCTCGAAGAGCTGAAAGAGAAGGCGCGCGCGAAGGGCCTGTGGAACCTGTTCCTGCCCGACCCCGAGTGGGGCGCAGCGCTCACGAATCTCGAGTACGCACCGCTGTGCGAGATCATGGGGCGCTCGTTCATCGGCCCGGAGATCTTCAACTGCTCCGCGCCCGACACCGGCAACATGGAGCTGCTCGCAAAGTACGGCTCGGCCGCGCAGAAGAAGCAATGGCTGGTGCCGCTGCTCGAGGGCAGGATCCGCTCCGCGTTCGCGATGACCGAGCCGGGCGTCGCGTCGTCCGACGCCACCAACATCGCGCTGTCGATCGTGCGAGACGGCGACTCGTATCTGCTGAACGGCCGCAAGTGGTGGATCACCGGCGCGCCGCATCCGCTCTGCAAGATCTTCATCGTGATGGGCAAGACCAACCCGGACGCGGCGCGCCACGAGCAGCAGTCGATGATCCTGGTGCCACGCGACACGCCGGGCCTGCGCGTAGTGCGCCCGCTCACGGTGTTCGGCTACGACGACGCGCCGCACGGTCACGCCGAGCTGGAGTTCCGCGACGTGCGCGTACCCGCCGAGAATCTGATTCTCGGCGAGGGCCGCGGCTTCGAGATCGCGCAGGGCCGCCTCGGCCCCGGCCGCATCCACCACTGCATGCGCCTCATCGGGAAGGCCGAGCGCGCGCTCGAACTGATGTGTGTTCGCGCGAAGGAACGCGTCGCGTTCGGCAAGCCGATCGCCGAGCAGACGGTGACGCTCGAGCGGATCGCCGAGTCGCGCATCGAGATCGAGCAGACGCGCCTGCTGGTGATGAAGGCCGCCTGGATGATGGACACGGTGGGCAACAAGGGCGCGCGCAAGGAGATCGCGATGATCAAGGTCGCGGCGCCCGCGATGGCGCTGCGCGTGCTCGATCGCGCCATCCAGGTCTTCGGCGCCGCGGGCCTCTCGGCCGACTTCCCGCTCGCGTCGTTCTACGCGGACTCGCGCACGCTGCGCTTCGCCGACGGCCCGGACGAAGTGCACCGCAACCAGATCGGAAGACTGGAGCTACGCGAGCACTGACCGCCGTCGCCGCGCGAGCGTCGCCAGCGCAGCGATCGCCGCGGCGGCGAGCGCTGCGTCACCGGGCTCGGGAACCGTCAGGAAGGTCGGCGAGGAGTAGGTGAAGGGCGCGCCGGAGACTTCGATCGAAAGCTGTCCCGAAGCCTCGTACTCGCCACTGTCGAAGTACTCGAGCCCGCTCAAGGTGCCCGCTTCGCCGGAAATCGACGCCGTCACGAAGAAGCGGGATCCGCTGTTGATGCCAGCCGCGTCGCGGATCCGCGTGACGGTCAGCGCCCCGCCGCCGGCGTGACCGAAGTTCGTCGCGGTTCCCACGCATTCGCTGTCGTCGCTGGTCTGGGAGGGAGTCGAGGAGAACTCCTTCTTGGAGCCCACGGCGCAGCCGTCCACGACCAGCCCGGCCCTCACCAGGCCGGTGTCGACGTTGCCGCCGCCACTCGCGAGAGAGCCGGAGCCGCTCCAGACGAGCCGCGCCGTAACGGTCACGGTGTCGCTGGTCGCAGTGCCCGGGTCGATCGTCTCCTCGATGGTGGCCCCCGAGGCGTTGTTCCCCTGGGCGAACTCCGTGTCCGCGGGGCCCCCGGCCAGCGAGAATCTCGAGAAGATCGACATCAACCCGGAGTCGCCGTCTACCACGGCCTCGTGAAAGAAGAAGGTCGGATTGGTGCCCTGCACGCCGCCCTGCCAGACCGCTTCGGCGTGGCCATCGAACCGGTCGACCTCGGTGTCGGCGTGGAACTGGTTGCCCGCCGTCGCCGTCAGGTGGTGTTTGTCTTGCGTGGTTTGAGCGCGCACCGCTTCCGCTTGGAGCGCGCACGCGCCTCCTAGCAGAAAGCCGAGCCAGGCGCGACCGCCGATCGCCGCGAACCGCTGCGTACCCTGCACTTCGTTTCCTCCGGGAGCTGCGCTCGCTGCTCAGAGCGCCTTCAGCACCGCTTCCGCGCTCGACACCTCGAACTTGCCCGGCGCCTCGACGGCCAGATGCTTGACGACGCCGTTCTCGGCGATCAGCGCGAAGCGCTGTGAGCGCCGGCCCATGCCGAAGTTGCTGCCGTCGAAGTCGAGGCCGAGCGCCTTCGCGAACTCGCCGTTGCCGTCGGCGGCCAGTACGACCTTGTCGCCGACGTTCTGGTCCTTGCCCCATGCGCCCATCACGAAGGCGTCGTTCACCGACATGCACACGATCGTATCGACGCCCTTGGCCCGGATCGCCGCCGCCTGCTGCACGAAGCCCGGCAGGTGCTTCATCGAGCAGGTCGGCGTGAACGCGCCGGGCACCGAGAACAGCACCACCTTCTTGCCGCCGAAGATCTGATCGGTGCTGCGATCCTGGATACCGTCCGCCGTCGGCACCTTCAGCGTCGCCGCGGGAATCTTGTCGCCGATTTTGATCGCCATCTTCTTCTCCCTCCATTGGAAAAGTCCCAGGTCGAGCTTGTTTAGCTCACTCGAAGTCCGCGGCGAACTCTTCGAGCGCGTAGACGACGCCGTCGCGCAGCGCGATCGGGAACGGCTCGAGCCGGTCGCCCTGACAGGGGCCCGCGAGGCAGCGGCCGTCGTCGATCCGGAACAGCGCGCCGTGGGTGGCACAGACGATGTGGCACCCCTCGCGATCGAGGAACTCGCCCTCCGCCCAGTCGAGCGGCGTGCCGACGTGCGGGCAGCGGTTCACGTAGACGTAGACCGCGTCGCCGCGGCGCACGGCGAAGATGCGCACTTTGGCGGCGTCGCCACCGATCGTGAAGCCGCGCGCCGCGCCGTCCGGGATCTCGTCGATGCGACAAAGCGGAGTGCCGATCGCCTCGGGCACTCAGCCGAGCGCCTGCTCGATCGCCGCGAGGAACGCCGGATCGTCGGGCGCCGTCGTCGGTGCGAAGCGCGCTCTCACCCGACCGTCGCGGCCGACGACGAACTTGCCGAAGTTCCACTTGATGTCGCCGGGACCTTCGGGTGCCGCATCTTCCGCGCTGAGCCATGCGTAGAGCGGGTGTCGCGTC
>JAGSPS010000033.1 GCA_018262315.1 Deltaproteobacteria bacterium
GTCGAAGCCCGTGTCTCCGAACGCATAGCCGGCCGTCACACCGATGTGATCGATCGGCTCGAGCAGGTTCCACACGTTGCCGCGCGTGATGTTCTGGTTGTAGATCGTCCCCGCCACCTCGTACCCGAACGGGGTCGCGAACTTACCAGCCTTGAACGTCAGACCGTCACCAATCGGTGCGAGATACTGGACGTAGCCCTGGTTGATGTAGATCGACGAATCGTCGCGGTTCGAGTACCGGTTGTTCGGGCCGCCGCCGTTGAGCAGAGCGCCCGTCTTGCCGTACACCGTGTCGAGGCGGAAGCCCGCGCGGTTCTCCTCGTCGATCGGGCGCTCCACTTCGAACCACACCTGGTCCAGCGCAAAGCTGTTGTGGTCCGGGTGCAGCGGGTAGAACGCACCGTTCAGACCCGCGTTCTTGTCGCCCATACCCAGGTCGGAGTAGTAGTTCGGATCACCATCCGAAGTCGGGTGGTTGATGTTCCAGAAGTAGCTCGCGGCCACCCAGCCCCCGACCGTGATCTGGCCGAGGAAGCCAGGCAGACCGTTGCTCGCGCCCCGCGTCTCCGCGAGACCCGACTGCTCGATCAGCTGCGACTGCTCGTCCACCCGCTCGTTCGCCGACTCGAGCTGGTCCGTCGTCGCCTGCAGCTTGTCTTCCATCTGCTGCATGCGGTTCTGCATCTGCTGTAGTTGCTGCTGCACCGCCTCGTCATTCGCCGAAGCAAACGACGGAGCAAGCGCAAGCATGGCGATAGCCGACAGCGCGGCCGTCCACCGAGATCGCATCGTCATACCCCTCCTCTCGCGTTCTGTGGTGCGAACGGCAATCGGGTTCCAGATCCACGAGGAGAACTCTGCAAAGCCAACTCTACGACGCCGATCTACAAAGCCGATTGGCCTCGAACAGCGTTTCGCTGCCCGAAGAGCTGTTCCTGCGGAGTTCCCACGCGAGGTGCCTGGTTCGTCACGACTCACCCCGACCGCCTGGCCGGTCCTGAGCCCTGATGAGGTGGCCCACCCCCCTGATGAGCGCGCCCCCCGAAGTTGCCCCGGAGCGGTCTGAATCCCCGACAGCGGGCACCAGCCATCCCGGTCACCATGCGTTGCTCCCGAATCGGGAACAACGCGCATGCACTTTACCCCTATTTCAAGCGCATGCAGGAGGCTTATTACCCTAGGGCCACGCGCCATGCAACAGCGTTTTCGGGCCGGCAAGAGCCGTTCTATACCCGCGACGAGGGTTGGGATCGCGGCCCGTCGTCGGGAGGCCACAGGCGCCGCTCGTCGAGAAACGCGAGCGTCCGGGGGCAGCGGGTCGCCGCGTGCTCGAGGCGCCAGGCCGCTAGCCACCGCAAGTCCTCGAAACGATCGATGTCGAAGCCAGGCGCCAGCTGCTCGGCGCGCAGCTCCAGGCGATCGGCGCGAGCGAGCGTGTCGCGCAGAACGCTGGGCGTACTCATCGGATGGTCGAAGAGCCCCCCGCAAGGACCGCGGGCGAGCGCGCGCCCTCCGAGCCCGACCAGGTTGTAGCCCCCGTCGCGATCGGGGCAGAGCACGAGATCGACTTTCGCCAGCGCTGCTACCGCATCGCGCAGCACGACGCGGTCGAGACACGGGCTGTCGCTCCCGCGCAGCAACGCGAACGGGGCGCCCGCTGCGGATGCTTGTCGCGCGACGTGGCTCATGCGCGCGCCGAGCTCGCCGGCCCCCTGCGCCACCGCGCGAAAGCCCGCCGGCGTTCGCGCGGCGAATTCTGCGGTGGAGCGGGGGGGATCCACCGCGACCACGGCATCGAGGACCAAGAGGAGTGCCGCCGCGGCGGACTCGTCGAGCACGTCGAGCAGCAGGCAGCGGTAGAGCTCCGCGGCTTCGGCAGGCGAGAGCGGCGGCGAAAGACGCGTCTTGACCCGGCCGGGTTGCGGCTCCTTCGCGAACACCACGAGCCATCCTCTCATGACGGCGGCGCCCCGGGCGCCACAAAGGGCAGGGCGACCACGCGTGCGGCGCGCCCGCCGACCTCGAGCGCAGTCGCGGGCGCCTCGAAGCCCCTGCGCACGAAGCCGAGCGCGATCGTGCCTGCGCTCGGCGAGCGCGCGACGCTCGTCAGCTCGCCGACGCGAGCGCCGTTCGCCTCGATCGCCGCGCCCGTTGCGGGCAGCACGTCCCCCTCCAGCGCGACGCCCACCAGCAGATGACCGACACGGCCCCGCGACTGCATCCGCGCCACCACTTCCTGGCCCGTGTAGCAACCCTTCGTGAACGAGATCGCGCGATCGACCAGACGCAGCTCGGCCGGCAGCGTGTGCTCCCCCAACTCGGCGCCCCAGCGCGGCTTGCCGGCCTCGACGCGCAACACCTCGAGCGCCACTTCGCTGGCGAAGATCGCGCCGCAGGCGTCTCCAGCCCCCCGCAGTGCGGCTTCCACTGCCGCTGTGTGCTCGGAGGCGGCAAAGATCTGGAACGCCGCCTCGCCGCTCGATCCCCACGCCCCGACCACCGCCTCGACGCCGCTGATCTGTGTGGACACCGCGCATTCCGCCGCAATCTGCAGCGCCGCGCCCGCGGCCGTCGCGACCAGCTCCGGCGCGCGCGGACCCTCGACCGCAAAGCGCGCAAACGCAGCACTGCGGTCGGCGATCTGCACGTCGTCCGCAATCACGAACTTCTCGAGACGTGCAATCGCCGTCGGCAACGCCATCGCCGCGGTCTCGAGCCAGAACGAATCGGGTCGCACGACGACGTGAAAATCGGCGACGATCCGACCCTCGCGCGTGAGCGCGAACGCGTAGCAGCCCGAGTGAGGCCCCGATGGATCGAGCTTGGCGACGTCATTGCTGAGCTGACCCTGCAGGAAGCGCACGCGATCCGAGCCGTGCACTTCGAGCAGCGCGCGACCCGAGAGCCGGAACACGCCTGCCGTGCGACGCACCGCGAGCACCTCGTCGGCCACGCTCACCGTGATTCTCCCGATGCCGGCGTCGCGCGCTCCGACAGCGGCAGCGGCCCATAGATCGACTCGACGCGTGCGAGCTGGCGGGCTCGCCAGCGATCGAAGAGTTCACTCGCCGCCGCGAGATCGGGTTCGTTGTCGATGTCCACCGCGCAGCCACCGCCTTCCGTCACGATGAAGCGAAACTTCGTGCGGAGCAGCGCCGAACAACCCTTCTCGATGCGTGCCATCGGGATCCGGTAGCGCAGCCAATCCGCGAGCCAGCGCCAACCGTTGCGATCCGCGACACCCGCGAGATGCATCAGCGCGTAGTAGTAGATCACGGCGAGCCCGCCCCCCTCCGCGCGCAGCAGCGTCCAGCCGAGTTTGATCATCTCGGTGATCTGCCTCTGGTAACGGTGCTCGTAGAGATCCTCGATGTAGTGGCGATTGCCGAGGCGCGCCGGCTTCACGAGATGCAGGTTGCTCTGGCGGAAGCGCCCCTCGCGCTGGTTGAAGTACGCCATGTGGATGCCGGGCGCGCCGGGCGACTCGGGGTAGAAGCCGCGCATCGACTCCTCGGTGCACAACCCGAGCCCGTAGTCGCAGCCCGCGGCGATCGTCTGGCGGATGAACGCCGAGATCTCCTGGGGCGTTGCGAAGGGCAGGTCGGCCGACAGGAAGAGTGCCCAGGTGTCTGCGTCTTCCGGTGCAGGATCGCGACCTTCGGGACCGGCGCCCGGCAGCAATCTTCGATACGTCTCCCAGGCGTTCTCGTAGAGGTTGCGGAACTGCGAAACGATGTGGAGCGGTTTGGTCAGCGCGGCGCGGAGCGACGCGTCGCCGAGCGCAACCTCGAGCCGCTCGGCGTTCCCGACCACCCACACTTCGGAGACTTCCGGCACGCGTTGCAGCGTCGCGACGACGTGCGCGACGAGCGTTCGCCCTGCCAGTTCCAGATACGGCTTGCTCTCGCCGCGCACCGCCTTGGCGGCGCGGCGGTCTCCCGCTGCGACGATTGCCGGAACACCCATGGGCTACTCGTGCGTGTCCCCGAAATTCATGCCCGACGACCCCGAACGGCGTCGCCCGCGCGATCTGCCGAAGGTGGCGGAGGCGGGGGACACCATGCTGGCCAGCGTAGCAGCGGCCTGAGGACTGAAGAGGGCCGGCGATCAACGCAGCAGCAGTTCGAGCGCGCCGGGACCTACCCGCAGGTTGAGCATGGGACCGGGGCCGAGCGCGGCCATCGCGGTGGCTCCCAACACGAGGTGGCTGGCGAGCACGGCGAGCAGATTGCGGTGTAAGAGAAAGTGCCAGGTCCAGAAGGCACCGGCGACCGCGACGCCGCCCATCAAGGCTGGGTTGGGCGTGTGCAGCGCGACGAACGCCGCGCTCGCCAGGGCGACGGTCGCGATACGCTGGCTCCGCGCCGGCCGCGCAGCGAAGAGCGTCCCGATGCGCGGCGCAAAGAATCCCTGCAGCAGCAACTGCTGCGCCGCGATGCCAGGCGCGTAGTCGAGGAGCCATGCAATCCGCGCGGCGGCGAACGACGCACTGCCCAGCGCCGCGCCCAGCGCAAGGAGCGCGATGGTTCCCGCGGTCGTGAAGAGCGCGATCGATTCCCAACCGCTGCGCCATTGCGAGGGTGCGAGCCCGAGCGCGCGGAAGCCGACGCGCGCGCGCCACCACGCGACGAGAACGATCGCGGCGACGAGCAACCCGAACACCGTGTCGAGCGCAGCGGCCGCGCTCTGCGAGATCGGCAGCCACGCACCCGCGTGCCACACCATCGCGACGAGCAGCGAGAACACCGCCGTCACTTCCAACCCGGGGCGCCCGCGGCTCAAGGCGCCTCCGCCACCTCGATGGGCAGGGTGAGCGGCTGCGAGCCGAGATCGTGGAACCATTTCACGCCCTCATCGACGAGGTCGACCTCGACTTCGTAGCGACCGGGCGCGGCGATCGGCGGGAGCGGCAGCGTGAGTTCCGTCGCGGCGCCCGGCGCCAGCTCGAGATCGACGTAGCCAGCGCGCAGCTCACTGAGGTCGGCGCCGCCGGGCGAACGCAGGTGCGCCCCCAGATGGACCCCGCGTTCGCGCGCCGACTGGAACGCAATCGTCTGCCGACTCGTATTGGTGACGCGTACCCGCAGTTCCGCCGCCGCACCCGCTACGACGCGGACCGGCGCGCCGATCGGCTCGATCTGCGCGCGATAGAAGTAAGGCACGTACTCGGTCGCGACCCACTGGCGGAAGCGATCGGGGGTGGTGGGCTCCCCGGCGAGCCATTCCTCGTACTCGTCGAGTACCCGCGGCAGGCGCGGGTTGGCCAGGTAGACGAAGCCCTTGTCGAGCGCGAACTCCGCGCGCGCCGCGACGAGGTCGCCTCCCGTCAGCAACACCGCCACGGCAGAGGCGAGCCCGCTGCGCTCGGCGCCGGCGGCACAGTGAAGGAGCAGCGGACGCGGTACGGTGTCGAGGATGTGTACCAACTCGCGCAACGTCTGCGCGGGCGGGATGTCGTCCGAACTCATCCGCAGCGACACGTGCAGGGTTCCGTTGCGACTCGCCGCCGCGCGCTCCTCCGCGAGCCAGCGCCGATCGTCCTTGCCCTTGGCGCCGCGCAGATTCACGATCGAGCGCAGCCCGAGTTCGGGGACCCAGCGGTCGATGTCGCCTTCCGACGGCTGCGCGCTTCGATAGATCTGGCCGGCCACGACCGGGTGCAGGTTCGAGTCGAACAGATAGGAGCGCAGAGGACCCGCGATCCCGAGCCCGACGCCGATCACCGCAGCGACTGCGGCGATGAGAGCAGGCGTACGACGGGAGTTGCGCATGCGCGGAGCATGACGAGCCGGGGCAAGCGCTGCCAGCAGCGGCTCAAGCGCTCCCAGCTCCGCTCCCACCGCGCGCGAAGCGGAACAACCTGCCGAGCCCCATCTTGTCGCGCCAGACGTAATAGCCAGCCCACGTTGCCATCACGAGATACGGGCCCCAATGGGCGACGAGCGCAAAGCCGAGCGCGCGCGCCGCGAGTTCCTCGCCGGCCACGCCGAACACCGCGAGCCCCGCGCGCATGGCGGCCTCGAAGACGCCCGCAAAGCCAGGCGGCGCGGGCAGCGCGATGCCGAGCATGGTGATCCCGAGCACGCCCATCGCCTCGCTGAAACCGATCCACTGCTGGAACGCGAAGGAGCATGCGAGGGCCCAGGTGAATCCCGCCATCACCACGAAGAGCGCCGCGGTGAGCAGCACGATCATGCCGAGACGACGCGGCTCGCGCAGGCTCGCGACGCCGTCGACGAAGCTGCCCGCGAAGCGCAGCAGGCCACGCAGGGCGCGCTTCACCCACGGCGCCGCCAGGCGCGACTCGATCGCCACCACGATGCGTTCGCCGATCGCAAGCGCGCGCGGTCCGAAGGCGGCGAGCACGACGACACCCGCGATCAGCGGCGGCAACAGCAGCACCGCCGTGCCACGCGCCCATTCCACCACCGAGATGTCGCGCCCGAACAGCTCGATGCGGCGGTCGGGCAGATCGGCGAAGAACACCACCAGCAACATCGCGATCAGCAGTGCGACGAAATCGATGATGCGTTCGACGAACACGAGACCGAGACCGGCGCCGATCGGCACCTGGTCGCGCTCGTACATCAGGTAGGGACGCACGACTTCGCCGAGCCGCGCCGGGAACGTGTTCACGCAGAAGAAGCCGACCAGCGTGATGGCGATCTGGGTGCGGAACGTCGTCGCCGGTGCGAGCGGCTGGACGAGCAGGAGCTGGCGCCACGCGCGCAACTCGTACTGGACCACCCACAGCGCTGCCGCTGCCGCGAGCCACCATCCATCGACGTTCGCGATGGCGTCGCCCACCTGGTCGAGCGGCACACCCCACAACGCGAGTCCGAGAAAGAGCGCACCGACCACGAGTCCGAGCGCGAGACCCTTGATCACTGCGCGCTCGGAACGCGACTCGCTGCAGGCACTTCCGTCACGGCGAGAACCCTAGCTCAGTCGCGCAGGCAGACGGCTTCGTTACTGCGCGGCACGCGACTGCGAAACGCGACCGCTTCGACCGTCAGACCAGCTCGAGCACGGCGATCTCGGGACGACTCCCGAAGCGCACGCGAGGCCCCGCAAAGCCGAGACCGCGGCTCACGTAGAGTGTCGCCTCGCCGAGTCGATAGAGACCCCGGTGGTAGGGCGTGAGGAAGCGCGCGGCATTCCAGCGGCCGTCGCCGATCGGAAGCGCGAGCTGTCCGCCGTGGAAGTGTCCCGCAAGGACGAGACGAAAGCCCAGCGCTGCAGCCTGCGCGAACGCGTCCGGGCGATGCACGAGGAGCAGAAGGGGCCCGTCCGCAGGAGCGGCAGCAGCGAGTTTCTCGATCGTCGCGAGCCCGTGGCCATGCTCCGTCCAGTCGCGCCCCGGATCTTCGATGCCAGCGAGGTAGAGCGGCGCGCCAGCAGGGAGTCGCACGCACTCGTCGCGGAGCAGGCGGAGCGTCGGCGCGTGTCGCGCGAGCGCGTCGGCCACCTGCTCCTTGCCGGTCATCAGATCGTGATTGCCGAGCACCGCGTACACGCCGAGCGGAGCACGCAGCCCGGCGAGCCCCTGCGCGCCCGCGACGAGATGGCGCGGGTCGTGATCGAAGAGGTCTCCCGTGATGACCACCAGGTCGGGCGCGAGCTCGTTCGTCTTCTCGACGATCGCCGTGAGGCGACCGCCCTCGGTTCCGTTGCCGATGTGGAGATCGGAGAGATGGGCGATGCGCAATCCGCGCAGGCGCTCGCTGAGGCCCGCCATCGGGATTTCGAGCAGGGTGAGTTCGAGGTGCTGGGCGCCGTACCGGAACCCCCATGCCAGCGCCCCGCCGAGGCCCGCCACGGCCACGATGCTGGCGGCGCGATAGAACGCGAGTCCCGCCTCTGGGTGCATCCCCGCGAACGCGAGCAGCGGCACCGCGAACGCGAAGCCGAGCGTGACGGCGCAGACCCCCGCGGCCAGCACGACCGCGCCGAAGCCGCTGGCCACGTATGCATGGTCGAACCACGCGCCAATCCGCCCTCGCGGCCGCGCCACACCAACCCGTGGCATCAACAGCCCATTCCCGAGCGCGAGCGCCAGCGCCGACCCGAAGAGCCATGAGAATGGGATGGAAGCCGGTCCGCGGAAGATCGCGAAGCCCCATGCCACCAGGATGCACTGCGAGAAACCGAGCGCGATTCCCACCACGAGAGGGAATCGCTCGAAGACATGGGTGCGAATGAAATCGCGGAACACGGGGACGACCTTTTCGCCGGGCTGAGTTCCAGGGTTCGGTGCCGTTCCGTGAAGACTTGAGCGCGGCAGAATTCCAGCGCCCTGGGAAAGGGACCCCGCCGGGCGCTCCGATCCTTCGCCGCGCCCCGCTCACAATGAGACGCGACGAAGCCGCAGCGCGTTCGCGATTACCGACACCGACGACAGGCTCATCGCAGCCGCCGCGATCATCGGCGAGAGCAGGATGCCGAAGGCCGGGTAGAGCACGCCGGCCGCGATCGGGACGCCGAGCAGGTTGTAGACGAATGCAAAGAACAGATTCTGGCGGATGTTGCGGACGGTGGCCTTCGAGAGCCTGCGCGCGCGCGCGACGCCGCGCAGATCGCCGCGCACCAGTGTCACGCCCGCGCTCTGCATCGCGATGTCGGTGCCGGTGCCCATCGCGATGCCGACCTGCGCGAGCGCAAGTGCAGGCGCGTCGTTGACGCCATCGCCCGCCATCGCGACGACGTGGCCTTCGGCTTGCAGCTTCCCCACCAGCGACGCCTTCTGTGCGGGCAACACCTCCGCGTGCACTTCGTCGAGCCCGAGTCGCGACGCCACGGCCTGCGCCGTCGTGCGATGGTCGCCGGTCAGCATCACGACGTGTACGCCGTCCTCGCGCAGGCGGCGCAGCGCTTCGGGCGTCGTCGCCTTCACGGGATCGGCGACGCCGAGCACACCGGCAGCGCGCCCGTCGATCGCGACGAAGAGCGCCGTCGCGCCGTCCGCGCGCAACGCCTCGGCGTTCGCATCGAGCGAATCCGCGCCGATGCGCTCCTCGTCGAGCAGTGCGCGGTTGCCGAGCGCGACGCGACGACCGCCGACGCTGCCGACCACGCCGCGTCCTGGCCGCGCCTCGAACTCGCTCGCCGCATCGAGCGCGATGCCGCGTTCGCGCGCCGCCGCCAGCAGCGCCGCCGCGAGCGGGTGTTCGCTCGCGCGTTCGAGTCCCGCCGCCGCGCGCAACAGCTCGGTCTCGTCGAATTCGGGCGCGGGCAGCACGGCGACCAGACGCGGCCGTCCCTCGGTGAGCGTGCCCGTCTTGTCGACGACGAGCGTGTCGACGCGGCGCAGCACTTCGATCGCCTCGGCGTCGCGGAACAGCACTCCCACCGAGGCGCCCTTGCCAGCGGCGACCAGGATCGACATCGGCGTCGCGAGACCCAGCGCGCAGGGACACGCGATCACCAGCACCGCCACCGCGTTCACCAGTGCGAACGCGAAGCGCGGCTCGGGACCGAACCAGACCCAGCCGGCGAAGGTCAGCACGGCGGCAAACACGACGGCGGGTACGAACCATGCGGCGACCGCGTCGGCGAGCCGCTGGATCGGCGCACGCGAGCGCTGCGCTTCGGCCACCAGCGCGACGATCTGCGCGAGCAGCGTCTCGCTGCCCACGCGATCGACGCGCATCACGAAGCTGCCGACCTGATTGACGGTGGCGCCGATCACGCGGTCGCCGGGTCCCTTCTCCACGGGCATCGGCTCGCCCGTGAGCATCGACTCGTCGAGCGCCGAGCGACCTTCGATCACCTCGCCGTCGACGGGAACCTTTTCGCCGGGCCGGACGCGCAGTCGATCGCCGGGCCCGACGTCTTCGAGCGCGACGTCTTCTTCGCTTCCGTCGTCGCGGAGCCGCCGCGCGCTGCGCGGCGCGAGCGCCAGCAGCGCGCGGATCGCGGCGCCGGTGCGATGCCGCGCGCGCAGCTCCAGCACCTGCCCGAGCAGCACCAGCGTCACGATCACCGCGGCCGCCTCGAAGTAGATCGGTGCGCCGCCGTCGTGGCCGCGAAACGAAGCCGGAAACACGCCGGGCGCGAGCGTCGCGACGACACTCGACAACCACGCCGCACCCGTCCCGAGCGCGATCAGCGTGAACATGTTCAGGTGGCGCGCGCGCAGCGAGGCAAGCCCGCGCTGGAAGAAGGGCCAGCCGCCCCAGAGCACCACCGGCGTCGCGAGCGCGAGCTGCGCGAACGCGAGCGTGCGCGGCGCGAACAGCGCGTGCAGCGGCCGTTCGGGCAGCATGTCCGCCATCGCGACCGCGAACACGGGCAGCGTCAACACGGCGCTCACCAGCAGGCGCCGCTGCATGTCGAGCAACTCGTCGCTCGGACCTTCGTCCCGCATCGGCGCCACCGGCTCGAGCGCCATCCCACAAAGCGGACACGCCCCCGGCCCCTCCTGCACCACCTCCGGATGCATCGGGCACGTGTACCGCCCGGTGCCGGGCGTCAGGTTATTTTCTGTCAGGTTGTTTGGGGTCAGGAAGCGCGGCGGGTCGGCGCGGAAGCGCTCCGCACAACGCGCGCCGCAGAAGCGGTAGAGCACGCCCTCATGGACGAACTCATGCGGCGACTCGGCGCGGACGGTCATGCCACACACCGGGTCGATCACTGTGCCCTCGGTCACTTCCTGCATGCCATCCCCCAGACGCGACGGAGGATCATATACCCCCTCGCAACGGGTGGTGGTAAGATGCGGCCCGCTCGAACGGGCTCCCGACACGAGAGGAGAGGATGATGGCTCTGAAGGTCGTGGTCGACTTCGATCTGTGCGAAGCGAACGCGCGCTGCATGGAAGTATGCCCGGAAGTCTTCAGGGTCGATGACGACGACGTCCTCCACATCCTGATCGAGCGCCCGCCCGCCTCGATGCGCGCGAAGCTCGAAGAAGCCGCGCGCGTCTGCCCGCGCCAGGCCATCACGATCGCCGACGAATAGACCGCCGCGTCCGCGCTAGCCAATTTGGTGACGCGCCAGCGACGCAGCGTCGAGCGGCACGTAGGCGCGCGCCGCCGGATCGCGCATGAAGAGCGGATCGCGCACCATCGCGGGGTCGTAGCCCTCGCGCTGCAAGTCGACCTTGCGCAGCTTGAAGGTAGACGTGACGTCGGGCTCAGCGACGAGCCGTACGAAGAGCGGCGCCGCGTAGGCAGCTAGCTTTGCCTCGACCCAGGCGAAGAACGCGGCGCCGTCGAAAGCGTCGCGATCGCGCAGCACCAGCGCCGCCATACCCGCGCGTCCTTCGGCGCCCGGCACGCGCACGCCGTAGACGTTCGCGATCTCGAGACCGGGAAAGCCGCCGAGCGCTTCGGCGACTTCCTGCGTCGAGACGTTCTCGCTCTTCCACCGATACGTGTCGCCGATGCGGTCGACGAAATAGAAGTAGCCGTCTTCGTCGCAGCGCAGCAGATCGCCCGAGCGGTACCAGCGATCGCCCTTCTGGAACACGTCGCGCAGGATCTTGCGCTCGGTGGCGGCGGCGTCCGTGTAGCCCTCGAAACGACCGGCGCCCGAATTCGGAAGATCGGGAATCGCGCCGAGGAACTCACCGACTTCGCCGGGCGCGCACAGGATGCAGCAGCCGTTCGCGTCCCGCGGGTGCTCGTCGCGTTCGAGGTCGTAGCGCACCAGACGGCCATTGTGGCGTTCGGGAAACGGGATGCGCCCGCACGAGCCGACGTGATTGTCGACGTTCATCAGCGATGTGTTCGCCTCGGTCGACGACCAGCCTTCGAGGATTCTCGCCACGCCGAAGCGACGCGCGAACTCCTCCCATACGTCGCGCCCCATGCCGGCGCCCATCATCACGCGCACGCGATGCTCGCGTTCGCCGGGACGCTCGGGCTGGTTCACGAGGTAACGGCAGATCTCGCCGACGTACTGGAAGCCGGTGACACCGTAGCGACGCACGTCGTCCCAGAATCGGCTCGCCGAGAAACGGCGCGCCAGCCACACCGTCGCGCCCTGCGCGAGCGCGCTCGAGATCACCACCATGCCGCCGGCGCCGTGATAGAGCGGCAGCACGCAGCCGATCACGTCGTCGGGCCCGTAGCCGGCGACGGCGGACATCCCGTCGCCGACGCCGAGCCAGCGCATGTGCGACAGGCGCGCGGCCTTGGGAAGCCCCGTGGTGCCCGAGGTGTAGATGAAGAAGAGATCGTCGCCGGCGCGCAGGCCGGCGCGTACCTCGCGATCGGGATTCTCGGTGTCCGCGCGCGCGAGCAGCGCGTCCCAGTCGCCGATCGCGGCGCTGCGCGGCACGGCGGCGTCGCTGTCGCTCGTGACGTAGAAGGGGAAACAGCGCTGGGCGGCGGCATCCAGAGTTTCCAAGGCGCCCAGGCACTCGCTGCCGATCACGACGAGCCGGGGCTCCGCCGTCTCGAGGGCGTGCTCGAAGGCGCGACCGCGGGCGTGTGTATTGAGTAGCGCCACCGTGACGCCCAGCTTCGCGAGCCCCATCCAGGTGCCGAGGAACTCGGGGCGGTTCTCCATCACCAGCGCCGCGACGTCGCCGCGACGCAGTCCCAGCGCGCGGGCCGCGTGCGCCACGCGATTCGCGTAGACGTTGGCAGCGCCGTAGTCGACGACGCGATCCTCGAAGCGCACGAACGCCTTGTCGGGATGCGCCGCAGCGCGCTCTTCGAGCCGGTCGCCGACCGTGTACGACTGGCCGGGCAGATGGCGCAGCGTCGCTGCCGAAAGTCGATCGAGAATCGCCTGCGTGACTTCCCGCGGAACCGGCACGGCCCTACTCTAGCCACCGACTCGGGGGGAGCGGTGGAAAAATGTCTGCGCAGCACCCGCGACCCGGCATCACCCACGACAATCGCTTCTTCTGGGAAGGACTCGCTCAGCACAAGCTGTTGATCCAGCGCTGCACGAGCTGCCACCGCCTCCAGCATCCGCCGGCTCCCATGTGCCCCGGCTGCCATTGCTTCGAGATGGAGGCGATTGAAGCGTCGGGGCGCGGCACGGTGCACAGTTTCGTGGTCGCGCACCATCCGCCGATCCCGCCGTTCGAGTATCCCAATGTGATCGTGCTGGTCGAACTCGAAGAAGGCACGCGGCTCGTGTCGCGGCTGGTCGGCACGCCGCCCGACGAGGTCGCGATCGGCATGGCGGTCGCAGTCGAGTTCGAACAGGTCGCCGACGACTTCGTGCTCCACCGCTTCCGGTCGGCCGCGTCCCGATGAACTTCGCGTGAGCTTCGCCAGTCGCGCCGCGATCGCCGGGATCGGCCAGACCGAGTTCTCGAAGAACTCCGGGCGCAGCGAGCTGCGACTCGCGTGCGAAGCGGTGATGGCCGCGCTCGGCGACGCCGGCCTAGCGCCGCGCGACGTCGACGGCCTCGCGACCTTCACGATGGACAACAACCCCGAGATCGAAGTCGCGCGCGCGATCGGTGCGGGACCGTTGCGCTTCTTCTCACGCGTCCACTACGGCGGCGGCGCGGCGTGCGGCGTGATCATGCAGGCCGCGATGGCGGTGGCGAGCGGCGCGGCCGATGTCGTCGTCTGCTATCGCGCGATGAACGAGCGCTCGATGCAGCGCTTCGGGATCGGCACGACGCCGCTTGCCAAAGTCGCCACCACCGAAACCGCGCACTTCGGTTGGTACGTCCCCTTCGGTCTTGCGACGCCGGCCTCATGGGTGGCGATGCAGGCGCAGCGCTATCTGCACGACTACGGCGCGAGCACCGAGGACTTCGGCCGCGTGTCGGTCGCCTGTCGCAGGCACGCCGCGACCAACCCGAACGCGTGGTTCCATCGCAAGCCGATCACGCTCGAGGAGCATGAGGCGTCGCGCTGGATCGTGCGTCCGCTGCGGCTGCTCGATTGCTGCCAGGAGAGCGACGGCGCGGTCGCGGTGATCGTCACCAGCGCCGAGCGCGCGCGCGACCTGCGCCAGCCGCCGGCCGTGATCCGGGCCGCGGCGCAGGGCGCGAGCGCCGACCAGCAGATGATGACCAGCTACTACCGCGACGCGATCGGCGACCTGCCCGAAATGAGTTTCGTCGCGTCGCAGCTCTACGCGCAATCCGGCGTCGGACCGCGCGATTTCCAGACCGCGGTAATCTACGACCACTTCACGCCCTTCGTGCTCGCGCAGCTCGAAGCCTTCGGCTTCTGCAAGCGCGGCGAGGCGAAGGACTTCGTGAAGGGCGGCAACATCGAGCTGGGTGGCGCGCTTCCGGTGAATACCCACGGCGGCCAGCTCGGAGAGGCTTACATTCACGGCATGAACGGCATCGCCGAAGGCGTGCGGCAGGTCCGCGGCAGTGCGGTGAACCAGATACGAGACGTCGAGCACGTGCTCGTCACGGCGGGCACAGGCGTGCCGACCAGTGCGATCATTCTCGGCAAACACTGAGGGCGCAGCGGAGCCCCTGGAGGAGTCGGACCCCATGGCAGATCTGATCAGCGACTTTCACGAGGGCGATCTCGTCCAGCACGCGAAGTTCGGTCTCGGCAAGGTTCTCGACGTGAATCTCCAGCACGTCCTGATCCACTTCCGGGACGACAACCAGGAGTTTCGCAAGCTCGCCATTGGCAAGTCCCCGCTCTCCGTGCCGGAGGTCCAGAGCGATCCTCAACTCGACAGCCTGCCCGCCTTCCACGATGGCAAGTTCGAGGGCAAGTCGAAACGCATCGGCCTCGACGACGCGATCGGCGAGTTCGTGAAGCAGTTCCCGAAGGGTTTCGAGGATCCGGCCTACGCTGAACAGCGTGCGCCCAGGTGGGCAGCGCACGAGCAATTCGAAGCCACGCTGGGGGGCGGCCTCGCGGAGGAGCTGCTCGCCGCGAACGAGGTGGCGGAGATCACCCAGCAGGCCGTGGCGCTGATCGGCCCGACGAAGCTGCTGAGCAAGTTCGAGTTGATCGCGCTCCGCGATGGTCTCGGCGAAGCGCCGCTCGCGAAACGCTTCTTCGGTGCACTCCTCGAGTTCGTGAAGGCTCCTGCGGACGAGCCGGGCTTCACGCGGCTCGCGACGGCGATCGGGAACCTCCCCGCGACGACGCCGAAGGCGCGCGTCGCGAGCTGGCCGGTGCTCACGATCCTGCCGTTCCTCGCGCGACCGGATCTCTTCATGTTCCTGAAGCCAGAGCCGACGGTCGCCGCCGCGCTGCGACTGCGCTTCGACCTCCACTACGACCCGTCTCTCAATTGGCTCACCTACCACAAGCTGATGACCCTCAGCACCCTCCTCCTCGAAAAACTCCGCCCCCACGGCGCCCGCGACCACATCGACGTCCAGTCCTTCCTCTCCGTGATCTAGTGGAGAAAGGGGACGGTCCTCGAAGTGACCTGGGTGTGGACTCGAGGGACACATCTGCTCGAAGTCTGTCCCTCCAGTCCACAGCCAGGCACGATCGAGGACCGTCCCCTTTCTCCACTTTCTCCTCGTTGCGTGCGATCGGGTGCGCGTTTGGGGATCCGACGTTGCGGGTTGGGGAGAGGGAGGCGGTGCGGGCGACGCGGACGCCCGAGGGTCCGGCGACGCTGCACTTCACGACCACCGAGGTGCGCGCGCTGCCGCCGGGCGCGCGCTCTGTGCGACTCGCGCGCACGCACCGCATCGTCGAGCTGCTCGTGCCGCTCGTGCTCGAACAGCTCGTCTCCGGCGCCGAAGCGGGACGCGCCTTCGCCGCGCTGGTGCGTCATTTCTCCGAGCCCGCGCCGGGTCCGTTCGCGGATCTGTGGCTTCCACTCGGCGCCGAGCAGATCCTCGCGATTCCGGCCGCCGCGTTCCCGGCGCTCGGCGCACTGCCGCGACAAGGCGCAACGCTGCACGAACTCGCGCGCCGCGCGAGCCGCGTCGAAGAAGCCGCCGCGATGGACGCAGACGCTGCGGAGCGCCGCCTGCTCGCGTTCCCCGGAGTCGGCATATGGACCGCGCGCAGCGCGATGCTGCGCGGCATGGGCCACGCCGACGCGGTGCCGCTCCGCGACTACCACCTGCCCCGCATCGTCGCGTTCCACCTGACCGGCGAAGCGCGCGGCGACGACGCACGCATGCTCGAGTTGCTGGAGCCGTGGCGCGGCCAGCGCGGTCGCATCGTGCGCTGGATCCTCAGCGCGGGGCGCATGCCGCCGCGGCGCGGGCCGCGGATGGCGATGCGCGAAGTCGATCCCGCCGGTCGCGCGCTGGTGCGCGGGTTGCGCTGAAGGCACCGCGCCCCATGGACGTCTTCGCCACGATGGACCAACGCATGCCGCTCGCCGGCATCTCCGCGCATGCGCAGCGCGCGGAGCGACTCGGCTACACGGGACTGCACGTTCCCGAAGCCGTGCACGACGGGCTCTTGATGTCGCTCCGCGCGCTCGAACACACGACGACGCTGCGCGTCGCGACCAGCGTGCTGCTGGCGTTCCCGCGCTCGCCGATGACGACGGCCTACGCGGCGTGGGATCTCGCGGCGCTCTCGGGCGGTCGCTTCGAACTCGGCCTTGGCTCGCAGGTGCGCGGCAACGTCGAAGGCCGCTTCGGCGTCGCGTGGTCGGCGCCGGTACCGCGCATGCGCGAGTACGTGCGCGCGCTGCGTGCGATCTGGGCGTGCTGGCAGGACGGCACGCCGCTCGACTTCGCGAGCGAGCAGTACCGCTTCGCGCGCATGCAGCCGTTCTTCGACCCCGGGCCGATCGAGCATCCCGCGATCCGCATCGCGATCGGCGCGGTGGGACCTGCGATGACGCGACTCGCCGGCGAAGTCGCCGACGCGCTCGTGACGCACCCGACGCAGGCGAGTCCGCGCGTGTTGCGCGAGCGCGCGCAGCCGCAGCTCGCCGAGGGTTTGCAGCGCGCGGGCCGCGCAACGGGCGCCTGCGCGATCGTGGCGGGCGGCTTCGTCGCAACCGGGCGCGACGCCGCGGCGGTCGCGGCCGAGCGCGAACGCATCCGCGAGTACCTCGGCTTCCTCTACTCGACGCCGCAGTACGGGCCGGCGCTCGAGGTGCACGGATTCGGAGAGGTGGGACGCCACCTGCATCAGCTCGCGCGCGAGGGACACTGGGGCGAGATGTGCGCTGCGATCCCGGATGCGTTGCTCGATGCGCTGGTAGCCGCCGCACCCTTCGCCGAAATTGCGGACGTGCTGCGCGCGTGGTTCGGGGATCTCTGCACCGGCATCACGTTCCCGGTGCCGACGGATCCCGCCGATGATGCGCTCGCCGCGGCCGCGATCGCACAGCTTCGCGGGTGACGCTCTCCGGGGCGTCCATTAGAGTGGACGAGAGATGAGCGCCCCCAGCGACGCCAGTAGACCCTACGGCGGACCCGGCAACTTCGTCCGCGAGCTGATCGAGGGCGAGATCGCCGCCGGCAAGCACAGCGGGCCGGTCGTCACGCGCTTTCCGCCCGAGCCCAACGGCTATCTGCACCTCGGCCACGCGCGCCCGATCACGCTGAACTTCGAAATGGCGCGCGAGTTCGGCGGTCGCTGCCACCTGCGCTTCGACGACACCAACCCGCTTTCGGAAGACGTCGAATACGTCGATGCGATCCTGGCCGACGTGCGCTGGCTCGGCTTCGACTGGGGCGAACACCTCTACTTCGCGTCGGACCATTTCGAACGGCTCTACGGCTGGGCCGAGGAGCTGATCGGCAAGGGCCTCGCGTTCGTCTGCGATCTATCGTCGGACGAGATGCCGCTGTATCAGGGCTCGCTCAACGAGCCGGGGCGGCCGTCGCCGTACCGCGATCGCTCGCGCGAGGAGAATCTCGATCTCTTCCGCCGCATGCGCGCCGGCGAATTCGAGCCGGGCGCGCGCACGCTGCGCGCGAAGATCGACATGGCGTCGCCGGTGCTCGTGCTGCGCGACCCGGTGCTGTACCGGATCGTGAAGGCGTCGCACCACCGCACCGGCGATCGCTGGTGCGTCTACCCGATGTACGACTTCGCGCATCCGCTCTCGGACGCGATCGAGGGTGTCACGCACTCGCTGTGCTCCTCGGAGTTCGTCGACCACCGCCCGCTCTACGACTGGACGGTCGAGAACTGTTCGGTTCCGAGCCGGCCGCGCCAGACCGAGTTCGGCCGGCTGAACCTCACCTACACGGTGATGAGCAAGCGCCTGCTGAAGCGGCTGGTCGAGGAGGGCCACGTGCGCGGCTGGGACGATCCGCGCATGCCGACGCTCTCCGCGATCCGGCGCCGCGGCGTTCCGCCCGCCGCCATTCGGAACTTCAACCGCGACGTCGGTCTCACCAAGCGCGACATCACGATCGAGCTGCCGCGCCTCGAGCACGCCGTGCGCGAAGAGCTGAACCGCACGGCGCCGCGCGTGATGGCGGTGCTGAACCCGCTGCGCGTGGTGATCGAGAACCTGCCGGAAGGCGAGCGGCTCGACTTCGAAGCGGTGAACAACCCGGAAGATCCCGGCGCGGGCACACGCACGGTTCCCTTCTCGCGCGTTCTCTACATCGAACGCGACGACTTCCTCGAAGACCCGCCCAAGAAGTACTTCCGGCTGGCGCCGGGTCGCGAGGTGCGGCTGCGCTACGCCTGCCTCGTCACCTGCACCGGTGTCGTGAAGGACGCCAGCGGCAAGATCACCGAGTTGCGCTGCACGTGGGACCCGGCGACGCGCGGCGGCAACGCGCCCGATGGCCGCAAGGTCGCCTCGACGCTGCACTGGGTCTCGGCGACCCACGCGATCCCCGCCGAGGTGCGCCTCTACGAGACGCTCTTCCGCGTCGAGGACCCGATGGCCGAGGCCGAGGCAAAGGGCATCGACCTCGCCTCGTTCCTGAATCCGAACTCGGAACGCGTGCGGCGCGAGTGCTGGGTCGAGCCGAGCCTTCGCGACGCGCAGCCGGGCAGCGCATTCCAGTTCGAGCGGCTCGGCTACTTCGCGGTCGATCCCGAGTCGAAGCCCGGCGCGCTCGTCTTCAATCGCACCGTCACGCTCCGCGACGAGTGGGCGAAGCTGCAGAAGCGGTCCGCGAAGTAGAGCAGCGGCGCTACATCGGCTGGAGCGTGAAGCCGTCCTTTACCGGTTCGAGCTTCTCGAAGTGCGGGCCGAGCGTCGCGGCCAGCGAATCGACGGTCCAGCGCGCGTCGCTCTCGAAGCGCGTGTCGAGATGCGGCGCCGTAGCCAGCGTCACCTGCTTGGCCCAGATCACGAAGACCTGCCCCGAGACGTTGTGCGCGAGCGGCGACGCCAGCCAGCCGACCAGCGGCGACACGTTCTCCGGCGCGAAGGTGTCGAAGCCGTCCTCGGGCCTCTTGAACATCGCGGCGAGCGGGCCGGCGTCGTTCATGCGCGTGCGCGCGCGCGGCATGATCACGTTCGCGGTGACGCCGTACTTCTGCATCAACTGCGCGGCGCCCATCGTGAGCGCGACGATGCCGGCCTTGGCGGCCGAATAGTTGGGCTGGCCGGGCGGCGCAAAGAACGCGGACTCGGAAGACGTCGAGATGATGCGGCCGTAGACGGGTCGGCCGGCCTTGGCGCGCTCGCGCCAATGGACGGTGGCGTGGCGCAGCGCGCAGAAGTGGCCCTTCAGGTGCACGCGAATGACGGCGTCGAAGTCCTGCTCGGTCATGTTGAACAGGGTCGAGTCGCGCAGGAAGCCGGCGTTGCAGACCACGACGTTGACGTCGCCGAACGCGGAGAGCGCGGTGTCGAACATCCCCTTCGAGGCGTTCCAGTCCGCGACGTCACCGAAGTGCGGCACCGCTTCGCCACCGAGCGACTTGATCTCGTCGCACACCGCGCGCGCAGCGCTCTCGTTCTTGCCCGAGCCGTCCGCCGCGACACCGAGGTCGTTCACGACCACGCGCGCCCCGAGCCGCGCCAGCTCCAGCGCATGACAACGCCCGAGCCCTGTCGCACCGCCCGTCACGATCGCCACTTTCCCGTCGAGCATCCGGATAACCTCCAACGTCACCTTGACCGAACTCCGAGTCCCCTGACTCGTGTTGTTGCGGCCGCTTTCAGCGGCCGGCGCGGAAATCAAGAGGCTCGCGGTCGAGCCGGCAGCGCCCTCAGATGCGTTCGATGATCGTCCCCGTCCCAACCGCCGCGCCGCAGCACATCGTGATGAGGGCCCGCGACTTGCCGGTTCGTTCGAGTTCGTGCAGCGCCGTCACGATCAGCCGCGAGCCGGTCGCGCCGACCGGGTGGCCGAGCGCGATCGCGCCGCCATTGACGTTAACCTTGTCCATGTCGGCGCCCATCACCTTCGCCCACGACAGCACCACCGCGGCGAACGCCTCGTTGATCTCGACGAGGTCGATGTCCGCCATCGTCATGCCGGTCTTGCGGAACAGTTCCCGCGTGGCGTCGATCGGGCCGTCGAGCAGGTAGTAGGGATCGGTGCCGACCACGACGTCCTGGAGGATGCGCGCGCGCGGACGCAGCCCGAGCGACTTCGCCTTCTCGGCCGTCATCCACAGCACACCGGCCGCGCCGTCGCTGATCTGCGACGAGTTGCCCGCCGTGTGCATGCCGCCCGGCTGCACCGGCTTGAGCGCGGCGAGCCCTTCGAGCGTCGTCGGGCGCGGGCCCTGGTCCTTCGTGACCACGCGCGTCTTGCCGGTGGGCGCGCCGCCGTCGTCGAGCACGGGCGCCTCGACCGGCACGATCTCGCGATCGAAGCGACCCTCGGCGATCGCACGCGCCGCCTTCTGCTGCGACGCGAGTGCGAAGCGGTCGACGTCTTCGCGCGTGATGCCGCGGTTCTTCGCGATGCGCTCGGCGGCGTCGAACTGCGTCTGCGCCTGGTCCCAGGGCCAGTTCGGCGTCTGGAAGTAGCCGGGGCCGTTGATCACGTTCGCGCCGAGGCCCACGTGGCTCATCATCTCGATGCCGCACGCGATGCCGACGTCGATCGAACCGACCGTCACCAGCGCGCGTACCAGGTGATTCGCCTGCTGGCTCGATCCGCACTGCGCGTCGACCGTGGTGCCGCCGGTCTTGAAGGTCTTACCGGCCGAGAGCCACGCATTGCGCGCGACGTTGCCGGCCTGCTCGCCCGCCTGCGTCACGCAGCCGCCGATCACCTGCTCGACGTCGGCCGGATCGATTCCCGCCTTCTCGCACAGCGCGAACTGCGCCTTGGCGAGCAGCTCGACCGTGTGCAGCCCCGACAGATCCCCGCGCCCCATCTTTCCCCGAGCAATCGGCGTTCGCAGCGCCTCGACGATGACGGCTTCACGCATTCTCAGTCTCCTTCGGTGTTCAACAAACTCGCTAGGCGGTCCGGGACGAGGGTCGCCGAAACAATCCGCAGGCGCCCTCGATATCCATCTCCACCTCGACGCCCGCGCGCCGAGGACGTTTCGGCGGCCCTCGGCCCGGGCCGCCTGGCAACCAGGCTCCTAAAGCTTCCCGAGAATCATCCCCGAAGTCGGAACGCCGACTCCGGCGGTCACCAGCACGTGGTCGTTCTTCGCCGGTTGATTGAGCGACGTGCCGCGGATCAATCGCACGCCCTCGTTCACACCGTTCATGCCGTGGATGTACGCCTCGGAGAGCTGACCGCCGTGCGTGTTGCACGGTAACGCGCCGCCCACTTCGAGGTTACCGCCCTGCACGAAATCCTTCGCCTCGCCACGACCGCAGAAGCCCCACGATTCGAGCTGCCACATCACCACCGGCGTGAAGGCGTCGTAGAGGATCGCGGCGTCCACGTCGCTCGCGCGTAGCCCCGCCATCGCGTAGGCCTGCTTCGCCACCAGATCCATCTCGGGCAGGTACGAAATGCTCGGGCGGTAGAAGCTCGTCATGTTCTCCTGGTCGGCGCCCGCCGCCTGCGCGACGCCGCGGATCACGGCGCCCTTCGCCTGCATCTCGCGCGCACGCTTCGCGGAGACGATCACCTGCGCGCAGCCGCCGTCCGATTCCTGGCAGCAGTCGAACAGGCGCAGCGGCTCGGCGATCCACTTCGACGCCTGGTGCGCTTCGACGGTGAGCGGAACGCCGTGGAAGAAGGCGGCCGGGTTGTTCACCGCGTGCTTGCGCGTCGAGACCGCAATCTGCGCGAGATCCGTGCCCTTGCAGCCGTACTCGTGCATGTAGCGCTGCGTGTACATCGCCACCCACGAAGCAGGCGTCAGCAAACCGAAGGGCATGTACCACGACCAGTGGATCGCGTCGGCGGTAACGAGCGCCTCGGAAACACCCGTCGAGTAGCGGCGCCCCGAGCGCTCGTTGAAGGCGCGATACACCACGACGCATTCCGCGACGCCGGTGGCGATCGCCATCACCGCGTGCTGGATCACGCCGATCGCCGCACCGCCGCCGTACGGCGTGCGCGAAAAGAACGTGAGGTCACCAACGCCGACGGCGCGCGCGACCTCGATCTCGTCGTTGTTGTCCATCGTGAAGGTGGTCATGCCGTCGACTTCGGACGGCGCGATGCCGGCGTCGGCGAGCGCCGCCTTCACCGTGACGTGATTGCCCCAGCCGTTCTTGCCGGCGATCTCGACCGTCACTTCGCCGCGCGCTTCGTCCCGGCTCTTCACGGAGCCGGCCATCTTCATGGTGTCGCCGGGCAGGTTCGGCGCGCCGAGCTTGATCGAGACGTTCTTCACCACGGCGTCCGGACCGGCCCAGTCCGTGACGTAGCGGCCGACGAGGCCGTTGGTGGTGAGGATGTTCATGAATACGTCACTCATGCCCTGCGCCTGCGCGGC